>JAEKKE010000527.1 GCA_019510535.1 Acidobacteriota bacterium | reverse complement strand
GCCCGCCTCGACAGCTTCCAGGCAGCGGTGCTGAATGTCCGCCTGAAGTACGTCACCGCCGGCAACGAAGAACGCGCCCAGATCGCGGAGAACTATCTTCACCTCTTCCAGCAGGCCGGCCTGATTGGCACTCTAACCCTGCCGGAGATGCTGACCAACGCCCACTCCGCCTGGCATCAGTACGTCATCCGCGCCCCACGCCGCAATGAACTGAGGACACACCTCAGCGCTCACCAGATCGGCACTGAGATCTATTACCCGCTGCCGATCCACCTGCAACCATCACTCGCCCATCTGGGCTATAAGGCAGGTACGTTCCCACACTCCGAACAGGCAGCACATGAGGTATTGGCATTACCCATCTTCCCGGGCCTGCGGATGGACGAGCAGGAATTGGTGGTTCAGCGGATCGCGGAGTTCTATTGCTAAAAGCGGTTGAATGGTTGAATGGTTGAATGGTGGGTTTGCGACGCACTGAATGCAACCCATACACCGGGTGCCCCACATACGCGAAGCTTATGTGGGCATTCGCGCTATGCGCGAACCGCTGTTCGTAATTCGTGAGTTAAATTTTGTGGTTTCCTTGCCCACCCTAACTCCGTGAGGGTGGGGCACCCCGGCGGGAACAAAGTCACCATTCAACTATTCAACTACCCCGGTAGATCGGCAGTAGCTCATCCTCGACCGGCTTCCGCAGCTCCTCCATCAATCCATGCTGCGGACTATACGTACACACCGGATCGATCGCCTCCATGTCGCCGGTCAACAGAAAGGCCTGACAGCGGCAGCCGCCGAAGTCGCGTTCTTTCCGGTCGCAGCTCCGGCAGGTCTCCGACATCCAGGCATCGCCGCGAAACCGCTCAAATGCAGGAGACTGCTCCCAGATCCAGGACAGGCTCTTCTCCCGCACGTTGTCGAAATAGAACCCCGGCAGAATACCCGCCGAGTGGCATGGTAGCGCCCGTCCCGCGGGATCGATGAGGATCATTTGCCGTCCCCATCCACCGACACATGCCTTGGGGAAGTTGGCATAGTAGTCCGGCAGCACGGCATCCAGATGAATCTTTCCCCGCAGGCGCGTCTTTGCTGCTTCCACCACAGGTAAGGCGTATCGGACCTGTTCCTCAGTGGGCATCAGAAGACTACGGTTCTTCAGTGCCCAGCCGTAGTACTGCACGTGAGCGATCTCGATGCGGTTGGGCTCCAGCGACTCGGCCAGAGCAATCATCTCTTCCAACCGGTCGAGGTTCTGCCGGTGTACCACCAGGTTCACCGTAAAGGCCAAGCGTTGCCGTTTGATCAGCGGGACCAATCCCAGCTTCCAGGCATGAGCCCTCGTGCCGGCGATGTAGTTCGCCCGCGCCTCATCTGCATCCTGAAAGCTCAGCTGAAGGTGCTCAAGCCCAGCCTGCACCAGCCCTGCAAGCCGCTCCTCGGTCAGACCCACACCTGAGGTCACCATGTTCACGTAGAGCCCGGCATCATGGCCTGCCTGGATCAGCTCCGCGAGATCCTTGCGGGCAAGCGGCTCACCGCCGGTGAGATGCAGGTGCAGGATACCCAGTGCAGCAGCCTCCTGAAAGACACGCCGCCACACCTCGGCCCGAAGCTCTGTCTCCGTCTTCTGCATCTCGATCGGGTTCGAGCAATAGAGACAGTGCAGCGGGCACCGGTGAGTCACCTCACAGATCAGCGATTGTGGCCGTGT
Source organism: Acidobacteriota bacterium (assembly GCA_019510535.1). Classification (GTDB taxonomy): domain Bacteria; phylum Acidobacteriota; class Terriglobia; order Terriglobales; family Acidobacteriaceae; genus Terriglobus. The sequence goes on along the minus strand of JAEKKE010000527.1, from coordinate 872 downwards.
CGTCGCAGGCATTGGTCTACATCACCCTTGCAGCACGCCGCGTTCGGCCAGGCGGCCGAGCAGTGCTACTACATCATCGAGCATCTCGTTCTCATCGGCTCCTTCATACTTCGCCGCCAGATGATGGACGATCTCACGCACGGTGCGTTTGCCATCCACCTCCAGCAAAATATCGCGCGATGGCCCGCTCAGCTCCAACACGCCCTCGGGAATCAGCACCACGTCCTGCGTGGGATGCAGCCGGTATCCAGGTGTCATCTGCGGAATCGAATCAGATGTCATGCTTCCCCCTTCGGCAGAAAACATCCCGGAGGCGGGATCCCCGGAACCACATAGGCGTGCTCAATGGCATCGAGCTGCGCCCACAGGATCTCGCATTTGCGCTCCAGCGCGCGGATCACCTGCTCCTGTTCTTCGCGGTTGCCGGCGTGCTTCGTCACATAGTCCAGAGCAAACGCTGCGTCCTCCGGAGCCTGCGTCAACCGGCCAACGAAATAGGCCAACCCCGGCTCCAGGTAAGGATAGTGAAGCTTCATGCGGTCCATCCGCAGGCTGATCAACTGCCGAGAGAACAGCTCCGTCAGGCTCGACGCTACCGCCACGAGGAGTGAACTGTCACGCACCAACGCCAGGTACGCATCTACTGCAAAGATCACCGCCGGCAGCACGCCCTTGTAAGCAATCGTGTCTTCTCGTGAGACACCAGCAGCCTCGGCCAACTGAATCCACTTCTCTACGCCGCCATATCCACTTTCGTCGCCATCGTGATCGACAATGCGCTTCCGCCATGCGCGGCGAAAGGCCGGATCGTCGCTCTTGGCCAGCACCAGCGCGTCCTTGATGGGAATACGGCTCTGGTAGTAGTACCGGTT
>JAEKKE010000343.1 GCA_019510535.1 Acidobacteriota bacterium | reverse complement strand
AATGACGTTCGTGGAATTATCGTTGAGGACCTGTTCGCTCAGGCCCTCGCCACTGATGCCGAGCTGCAGAATCGGTACGCTCGAGGCTGAAAAGTTGATGACCTGTGGCGGCAGGATGCCGGCGGGAAGCTGGCGCAACAGGTACTGCGAGCCTGCGGTCACCTGCGCATTGGCTGTGTCGAGGCTGGCGCCTGGCTGAAGAAAGATCTTGATGACAGCCCCACCGTTATAGCTGGTGGATTCGATGTGCTGAATGTTGTCGACCAGCGTGGTCAATGCCTTTTCATACGGCGTGGTAAGGCGGCCTTCGATCTCTTCAGGATTCAGACCGGTATAGGTCCAGGCGACGGAGATTACGGGAATATTGATATTCGGGAAGATGTCCGTCGGCGTGCGCAGGATCATCACCGGGCTGAGCAGCAGAATCAGCAGCGCCAGCACAATGAAGGTGTAAGGACGATTCAGAGCAAGCTTGACGATCCACATCGGCGTCTTCCTTCAAGGAGAGTGTCGAGCCGATCACGCGGCAAGAAAACGGCTTACTAATAATGATTGGTCTTCACCCTTAAGAGTCGCACGTTTTGTTCCGAAGGGGCTGATCGGAAAAACCGATAAGATGACGGGTATGGAACTGCGTCATCTGCGCTACTTTGTAGCTGTCGCGGATTATGGCGGTTTTTCCCGCGCCGCCCGCCGCCTGTATGTCTCGCAGTCGGCGCTCAGCGAACAGATTGCCGACCTTGAGTCGGAGCTCGGTGTACAACTATTTGACCGCTCGCGACTGCGGACGGTACTCACCGCTCCCGGAGAATTATTTCTGAAGGAGGCGCGCAAGCTGCTCTCCGGCGCCGATGCCGCCATCAAGGTGGCACGGCTGTCAGCCTCGGGTGATCTGGGTGAGATTCGCATCGGGTTCTTTACCGGCGGCGTCGGACCGAACTTTCCCCGGCTGATCCAGCGCTTCCGGCAGTCGCACCCGCGGGTACATATTGCGCTGCATGAAATGATTCCGGCTCTGCAGTGGAAGGCATTGGCTGACGGCACGATCGACATTGCCTTTACCCGCCGCCTTGAGGTCCCGTATTCCAATTTCCTCACGTCTGAGGTGTTGCGTAAGGATCCACTCTATGCGGTGCTGCCGAAGAATCACCCCCTGGCGCGAGATGTCGTCGACATCCGTGCGCTCTCGCATGAGCGTTTTGTCATGTGTGCACGTGAGACCTCTCCATCGCTCTTCGACAAGATGATAGAGCTCTGCTCCGAAGCTGGCTTTTCGCCTGAGATTGTGAACACAGCGAATGTGTGGAGCTCTATCGTGCTGCTGGTACAGGCAGGCGAGGGTATTGCCATTTTGCCGGCAAACACGCTGCAGGAGCTGCCGAAGACCGGACTTGTCTTCTGCCCGCTTAAACAGAAGAACGCGTCGATCGATTTGGTGATGGCCTGGTCGCCGGATCGTGAATCGACGGTGCTGCGTCATTTGCAGCAGCTCATCCGCGAAGCGGGAGGGAAAGTCTAGTTGCTAGTTCCGGATTGCTAGTTGATCAGCAAATTCGATAACCCGCATTGGGTGCCTACCCTCGGGGTCCCCAAAAATTTCAACTTGAAGCAGATGTGCGCTTGAACTCAGGCGGCGTTTAGCAGGCGGACGAAGCTGTTGTGATGGGTCTTTGCGCGCTCACTTGTCAGCTTTGTCAGAGGATCTTTTTTGCCGAGTTTTTTCTTTGCCTCTTGCGCAAGAAGCAATGCATCATGCCAGTGCCCACCGCTCTGCTGCAGGCGGTTGTAGCGCGCGGCGACGGTGGTCGCCTGCTTGGCCGGCAGTCCGGTTTCGGCGATGTAGCGGGCGACCTTGGCCATCTTGCGAATGGTGTGCAGGTCGTCTTCACGAACGACTTTCATACCACGTGTGCGTCTCTGGTACCAGGTGTCGGCCAGGGGCAGAAGCTGCCTGAGCGGAAGGGTCAACTCTTCGGCGGGCTTAAGTGAGGCGAAGAGCTTTTCGACCGCCTTTGCAACTTTTGGAATGTGCTGCTCCAGGTCCTGTTTCAGATCGTCGGCCCGCTTCTGACGGCTCTTATCAAGAGCCTTGAGTAGCTTTTGACGATGGTTGGGCTGCGGCAGCCGCAATCCTTGCAGTATCTCTTGCAGCACGTCGAGATCACGCACCTGCCCAGCCTCTTTGCGGATGGATTTGAGGGCACGCCGGAACGCGGCAGCCTCTGTGCGGTAGGGGGGGAGATTCGCCACACAGACGGCCAGTGCGGCTTCCAGGGCGGTGGCCTGCTCACGAAGTGCCTGAATCGGTCGTGCCATCTCCGGTTAGATGACTGGAACGGGCAGGATGGCTAGAGCATTTTCCCTGTAGTTGTGGAGTAGGGCCTTCGTATCTATGGGCGTTTTCCGCAATGAAAACGCCGCTGCACTGCTCTTCCGGGATACCCAGCAACAGGGAAAATGCTCTACTCGTTTATCTGCCATCTCCAGATGCTGCAGCGCTCATAACCCTCCACGGCGTAGAGGCCATGCGCGTCGCGGCGGATGGTGGCGCGGTCGGCCTCGTCATCCTCGTCGGAGAGGTGCAGATCGCCAGTCCACAGCTCGCGCAGGCCACCATGTTTCAGCAGCACGGCGCGCTGCTCGTCGTTCACATAGAGAATGTCTAGCGCCGTGGGGGCGGTGGCCTGGCGGGCGTCCAGCCGCTTGAGGAGGCGGCGCAGCACGGTGGCGCTGAAGGGGTTGAAGAGGTAGAGCAGCAATGGTCCGGCTGGCAGCGGCAGGGTCATGATGTCGCCCTCCACGATGCTGACGGGAGAGGCGGCATAGGGCGCGAAGCGGGCGATGTTCTCCTGCGCGATTCCTGCCAGGACCGGGTTCAGTTCGACACCGGTCACGCTGCGGAAGTGCATGCGCGCGGCCAGAAAAGAGGAGCGGCCTTTTCCGGCCCCGACATCGACAAAGGCGTAGTCGCTGGGCGGCACTGGAGTCCAGGTGTTCTGCCAGCGCTCCATCAGTTGCGCGAAGAGCGAGGGCGCGGTGCCGTGGTAGGCGGTGTTGTGGCGGTCGTGCATGTGGCCGGTCTTGAGCTTCGGTCCGGGGATAAGACCGCCGGTCTCAGTGCCGTACTTTGCGTCGAAGGGATGAACGACCGGAGCTGTCTGCTTACGTGCCACGTATATCAAGGGTGCAGGCGAAGGCCGCTTGGGTGCAAGCGAAGCTCAATCGGATGCAAGCGAAGCCCAATCGGATGCAAGCGAAGCCCAATCGGATGCAAGATGAAGGGATGGCGACAGAGATACGGGTGCGTCCGGTGGAGACGGCGGACGCGGAGGCGATTGCGGAGATCTACGGGCATTACGTCCTCCTCCTGCGGATGAAGGCGATTGCGGAGAAGGGCCTGCCCTGGCTGGTGGCGGAGCGGGATGGGCGCGTGCTGGGCTATGCCTACGCCGGGCCGTATCGTCCGCGGGCGGCGTATCGATTCACCCTGGAGAACTCGGTTTATATCCACCATGAGGCTGCGGGACAGGGGATCGGGCGCCTGCTAATGGAGCAGTTGTTGGTGCGCTGTACCGAGTGGGGTGCCCGGCAGATGGTGGCGGTAATTGGCGGAGGCGACGAAAATGCCGCTTCCGCGCGCCTGCATGAGAAGCTCGGCTTTGTACGCGTCGGGGTATTGCAGGGTGTCGGTTGGAAGTTCGACCGTGCGTTGGACAGCCTGCTGATGCAGCGTGCGCTGTGAAAGCCGAAGCTATTTCACTGGAGTCGCACGCTGTTTCAGCCAATCAGTGAACTCGCCTTGACTGATCTGTCCGGCTGCGATCCAGATGTACATCAGGTACTTTTCTTCCTTTTCTGACACGACTCGGTAGCCGTTCAGGAACAAAAAGCCTTCGCATGCCAGCAGGGCGGCGCGTTTGTTGCCGTCCACGCACGGATGGTTACGGGCAATGCCGAAGGCATAGTCGGCGGCCAGGTCGAACAGAACTGCTTGGTCGTCATAAGCGAAGGTATTCAGCGGTCGCGCAAGTGCCGATTCCAGCAGACCTTCATCGCGAACTCCAGGAGCACCACCGTCGATGGAAAGTTCGCGCGCGTGAATCTGCAGGACTGCCGGCTTCTTAATCCAGAGAGGTTCCTGCATCATTACTCGGCCAGACGGCGAAGAACATCACGGTTCTCTCGCATCACCGTCTCCATTGCCTCGATCTGCCGTGCGAACTCTTCATCGTAGGGCGTGAGCTGGATACCGTCGGCGGTCTCCGTGAGATAGAGAACGTCGCCTTTTTCAACATGTAGGCGGGCCAGTGTCTCCTTCGGCAGGATGATGCCCGCGGAATTTCCGATCGCGGTGATCTTGATAGTGGTGGCCACGAGGTGAGTATAACAAAAGTTATAACTTTGGGCCTGCGTCGATCCAGCGGCTTACGGCATCGGATGCTGTGGAGGAATTCATGGATCTCAAGCTCAAAGGCAAACATGCGCTCGTCACCGGAGGGAGCGCCGGCATTGGTCTGGCAATCGTAAAGGGGCTGATCGCTGAAGGGGTACGGGTTACTGTTCCGGGCCGTGACGAGAAAAAGCTGAAGGCGGCGCTTGGTGAGCTGGGCTCGGCGGTGACAACGCTGGTTGCGGATGCCGGTACGGCTGAAGGAGCCGAGGCCATCATCAAGGCTGTCCCATCGACCGACATCCTGGTGAACAACCTCGGGATCTATGAGCCGAAGAAGTTTGAAGACATTACCGATGCGGACTGGCTCCGGCTCTTCGAGGTGAACGTGATGAGCGGTGTGCGCCTGGCGCGGCACTACTTCCCGCAGATGCTCAAGAAGAACGAGGGCCGCATCCTCTTCATCTCCAGCGAGAGTGGCATCATGACTCCGGGCGAGATGGTGCACTATGGCATGACCAAGTCGGCGCAGCTCGCTATCAGCCGCGGCATGGCTGAGGCGACGCGAGGAACCAACGTGACGGTCAACACGGTGATGCCTGGGCCCACTCGCAGCGAGGGCATTGTGGAGTTCCTGCAGAAGATGGCTGCGACGCCCAACGCTACGCCCGAGGAGGCGGAGAAGGAGTTCTTCGAGAAGCATCGCCAGAGCTCGCTGCTACAGCGTCTGATTGACGACACCGAGGTGGCGAATCTGGTCGTCTACCTGGCCAGCCCGCTGAGTGCGGCAACGACGGGCGCTGCGGTACGCGCCGAGGGTGGCCTGCTGCGATCTATTTATTAGAGCGTTTTCCCTGTTACTGGGTATTCCGGAAACTGCGTGCAGCGGCGTTTTCGCAGCGGCGTTTTCATTGCGGAAAACGCCCATAGATACGGAAGCCCCACATTACACCCGCAGGGAAAACGCTCCCATGCGGAGTATCCTGCTGGCATGAGCGAGCAGAAAACAGTTCCCACGCTCTATGAGTGGGCCGGTGGTTCGCCGGCCCTTGAGCGTCTCTTCGTGCGCTTTTACGAACGAGTACCACAGGAGCCGTTGCTGCGTGATGTCTTCGCACAGATGGACCCGCACCACGCGCAGCATGTCGCGGCCTTTGTTGGCGAGGTCCTTGGGGGACCGAAGGTTTACAGCGAAGAGCATGGCGGTCACGCGCACATGATCCGCAAACACATGGGTCGTAATCTCACAGACGAGCAGCGCCGCCGCTGGATGAGTCTGCTACTGGAGACCGCCGACGAGGTAGGTCTGCCGGATGATCCTGAGTTCCGTTCGGCCTTTGTCGGTTATCTGGAGTGGGGTTCGCGTCTGGCTGTGATCAACTCGAAGCTTGATCCTGTAGTGACGGAAGATACGACTGCACCGATGCCGCAATGGGGCTGGGGTGCAGTGGGCGGACCATATCAGGGTTAGTGGCAAACGAATTTGACACGCATTCACACCATCGGCCACTCACGTCATCCAATGGCCGTTTTTGTTGGTCTACTGCAACAGCACGGCATTCAGACGCTTGCTGATATCCGTTCCATCCCCGCATCGCGGCGTATGCCGTGGTTTTCGCGAGAGCCGTTGGCTGCTGCACTGACAGAAGCAGGCATCCGCTACGTCTGGATGGGGGACCGGCTTGGTGGGAAGCCGCGCGATCCGGCACTGCATGGTTCTGATGGCGGAGTGGACTACGCGGCAGTCCGCGCTACCCCGCGTTTCCAGACCGGTATGGAACTTCTGGAGAAGACAGCCGCTGCGAGTAGCACTGCCATCATGTGCGCTGAGGAGGATCCCATGCACTGCCATCGCTGGCTATTGCTCGGTCCCGCGATGGCTGAACGACATATGGAAGTCCTGCACATCGGGGCTGATGGAAGCGTGGAAAGCATGGCACCCGTGCAAAACCGGCTTTTTTGAGAAGTCATGCGTGTCGATAAGTTTGCTTAACCCATAGACGATTCGAGCGGTCGCTCGAATCTCCCACCCATCGCGTTGCGATGGATGGGCACCCAGTGCATGGGCTGTTTGCGATTGGCTGACTTTCGCCGTACCATCGCCTTTAGCAGGCTTCTTGCGTGGACTTTTCGAAACCGAGCTTCGTAAACAAAAAGATCGATCTTAACCGCGGCGCCAAAGATGAGGCCGAGCGGTTGGTCTCTGCCGGGGCGACGGATGAGGACTCCGCTTTCGAGCTGAAGCTGAGGCCCAAGAAGCTGAGCGAGTTTATCGGGCAGGCGAAAGCCAAGGAACAGCTTGCCATCGCGCTGGAGGCGGCGAAGTCGCGCGGCGAGGCGCTGGATCACGTCCTGCTCTTCGGGCCTCCCGGACTGGGTAAGACGACGCTGGCGACCATCATCGCCAATGAGCTGGAGGTCGGCTTTCAGCAGACCAGCGGTCCCGCCCTGCAGATCGCCGGTGACCTGACAGCTATCCTGACCAATCTGCGCGAGAAGCAGGTGCTCTTTCTCGATGAAATCCACCGGTTGCAGCCGGTGCTGGAAGAGAAGCTCTACACGGCGCTCGAGGACTATAAGCTCGACATCATGATCGGCCAGGGACCTGCGGCGCGGACGCACGTCATGGAGCTGCGGCCGTTTACCTTCGTCGCCGCGACCACCCGGCCGGGCTTGCTTAGCTCGCCGTTGCGGTCGCGTTTCGGAATCCTGTTGCGGCTGGAGTTCTACACCGACGACGAGCTGCGCTTCATCGTGCAGCGCTCCGCCGAGGTGCTTGGCATTGCCTGTGACGAGGACGGAGCGGCCGAGATTGCGATGCGTTGCCGGGGAACACCGCGTATCGCCAATCGATTGTTGCGTCGGGTACGTGACTATGCGCAGGTCCGCGGCAACGGAGTCATCGACCGGCCTACCGCGACCAAAGCGCTGGAGATGCTGGAGGTCGACTCCCATGGCTTCGACGAGCTCGACCGCCGCCTGTTGCGCACCATCATCGAAAAGTACGATGGCGGACCGGTGGGGCTGAACACACTGGCTGCGGCGCTGGCCGAGGAAGAAGATGCATTGGAAGAGGTGTACGAGCCTTTTCTGATCCAGATCGGATTCCTGAACCGCACCCCGCGTGGCCGCGTGGCGACGCGGCTGGCCTACGACCATTTGGGGATTCCCATGCCGGGAAAACTCTCCCTTTTCTAATGGGAAAGTGTCGTAAGGTAGAGGGACCGCTCCGTTAGTCTTTTTGAAACGCCGTTGAGTTTTGCCGCTATGCTGCTCAACTACCAGACTCTTTTCATCTGCGATGTGGCCACGGGTGTCGTCTATGCGGGCGCCATGGTTCTGCTTGCGTTGCATCATCCGCAGTTGCGAGCGCACCGTTGGTTTATGGCGGCGGCGCTGATCGGTCTGTTGCGGAATGCGCTTCTGGGAACGCTCGGCGTGCTTCCCCTTGTGCTCAGCATTCTGCTGCCTTCGCTGTGCAATATCATCAGCTTCTTCTGTATCTACATGGGGTTCCGCTGGGCGATTGTGCGTCGACCGCTGCAAAGTAGGCTTTGGCCGACCGTGCTAGCCGTGGAACTGCTGACCTTTTCGACCCTGTTTCTCTCCGGCTTCTCGCACACCTTTGCCTTCAGCATTACTCCTATCTTCGCGCTATGCATCCTCTCCATTCAGGTGCTGCGGCGCAATCAGGATCCTGAGATGCGGACGGTGGTGCGAGCAGGCATTACGGTTCTGGTCGCGCATCTCACTCTGATTGCCATCCGCACGCCGATGGTGCTCTTCCGGTACGACGTCAACACCAGCGGCCATTTCCGCCCGGCGCGGCAGGATCCCTTCTGGCTCGCCACGTTAGCCTGCATGATGTTTGTCTCTGCCTGCTTCTTCGTGGTCTATCTCTGGTTCTTCGAGCGCGAGATGAACCGGGCGCTTCGCCTGCAGGTGCGGACGGATGCCCGTACCGGTGTGCTGAACGTACGTGCCATGGAAGATGAAGCCGAGCGCGAGGTGCTGCGCGCCGCTCGCAAGCGCACAGCATTGAGCGTGCTGGCGGTTGATATCGATTTCTTCAAGCAGGTCAACGACACCCATGGACACGCCGCCGGTGATATCGCGCTGAAGAAGGTCGCTGAGCAGATGCTGTCGCAGATCCGCGGTGGCGATGTGCTGGCGCGTACCGGTGGCGAGGAGTTTACGATCCTGCTGCCGGAAACCGGCCTCACCGCAGCACAGGAGATCGCGGAGCGTCTCCGCTCCAGCATTGCCGCACTCGATATCGCGACCGAGGCGGCGGTCGTGCACCTGACAATCAGCGTCGGCATCACAATGCACCTGGGCAATGGCGATGCCTGGCCCCTGATGCATCGCCGCGCCGATGTGGCCCTGTACCGTGCCAAACGCGCCGGCCGAAACTGCGTCGCCGTCTGCATGGAAAAGAACTGGGCTCCGACGCCGCTGCCAGGCGTTGTAGAGATTCGCGCAGAGCGGTAAGTCTCCAGGAAATTGAATGATTGAAGAATTGAAGGATTAAATAAGGCTTTGGGCCGGGCGGTCACCTCTGCTTGCCCGCCACAGACGGGGTGCCCATATCTCGGCAACGCCGAGATGTGGGTTTGCAGAATGCTTGGATGACGGTGGCTCTAACTCCCACATGGCGATGCTGCCGCCAGATATGGGGCACAGTCTTGAGGTGGTTAGCTTTCCAGTGCCTCGCGCAAGCGGCCGCCGGCTTGTTGCAGTTTGGCGACGGCGGCGTCGGAAGAAAGGCCCAGCTTCTGCATAACGACTGCGACCTTGACGCTGCCGGCTTTGATCAGCAGCTCGGCGGCTGTTTCCTGGTTCACTCCGGTGATCTCCCTGATGATGCGGGCAGCGCGATCGACCAGCTTCTCGTTCGTTGGCTGCACGTTCACCATCAGGTTGCCGTAGGTCAGGCCGGTACGGATCATCAGGCCGGTCGATAGCATGTTCAGCACCAGCTTGGTTGCCGTGCCGGCTTTCATGCGGGTGCTGCCGGTCAGGATCTCCGGGCCGGTGAGCGGAGTGATCTCCATTTCGGCTTCTTTCGCCAAGGGCGAGCCGGGAACACACGACAGGCCAACGGTCAGCGCGCCGATTTCGCGAGCCCAGGCGATGGCGCCCAGGACGTAGGGAGTCCGCCCGCTGGCGGCAATGCCGACCAGAGTATCGCCATCGGTGAATCCTGCGGATTTTAAGTCCGCTGCGCCCTGCTCAGGGGAGTCCTCTGACTTCTCGCTCGACTTACGCAGCGCCGAGTCGCCTCCTGCGATCAAACCCTGTACCAGCGTTGGCGGAACGGAGAAGGTCGGCGGGCACTCCGAGGCGTCGAGCACGCCCAGGCGGCCCGAGGTTCCGGCGCCGATATAAAACAGCCGTCCGCCGCCCACGATGCGGGGTACCAGAGCGTCCAACACTGCGGCGATGTGCGGCACTTCGGCTTCCACCGCGGTAATCACGGCAGCGTCTTCGCGGTTGATCAGGCGCAGCATCTCTTCCGTCGGCAAGGAATCGATGGTGGTGGTGCGGGGGTTTCGGCTCTCGGTAGGAATGCTGGCGAGTTGGACAGAATCGATCGACACGAGACAATTATCTAGTTGCACGCACAGAGTTGTCAGTTCGGGGCTTGGCTCCGAACTTGAGAGCTCGGGCAAAAGGGGTGTCATGCGGAAGTTCCGATTTCTTGTTGTTCTGTTCGCAGCTGCCGTCGCCTGTATGGCGCAGGCCAAGAAGCCTCTGGTGGTGGTAGTTTCGGTCGATGGCATGCGGCCCGACTACGTAACCTACGCCGAAGAACACAAGCTGGAGCTGCCCTTTCTGCTGGGCATGATGCACAATGGCGTCTACGCTCATGGCGTGATCGGTGTTCTGCCCACCTACACCTATCCCTCGCACACCACGCTGGTCACCGGCGTGTGGCCGGCAAAGCATGGCGTGTTGAACAATCGCCCGTTCGATCCTCTCGGGAAAGACCCTTCGGCATGGTGGTGGAGCTTCTCCACCATCAAGGTACCTACGCTGTGGCAGGCCGCGCACGATGCCGGCGTGAAGACAGCAGCCGTGAACTGGCCGGTGACGCAGGGCGCTCCCATCGACTACAACATCCCCGAGTTCTGGAACCCATCGCCGCAGGATGACGGCAGCACGCTCGAAAATGCGTCGGCGCCCGCGGGCATGCTGAAGGATCTCGAAAAGACCCTGGGTCGCTATCCCAGCAAAGTCGTGGATGTGGCTAACGATCACAAGCGCGTCGCCTTCGCGGTCGCCATCCTGAAGCAGTACCATCCGGGTCTGCTGGCGGTGCATCTCGCCGGTCTGGATACGGCGCAGCATGATCACGGCCCCTTCTCGGATGCGGCGAATGCAGCCGTGCAGGAAGAGGACAAGCTGCTCAAGGAGATCTACGACGCTGCTTATACGCAGGACAAGAACGTCATCTTCTGCGTGCTGAGCGATCACGGCTTTGAGCCGGTAAGCTACTACGTTTCACTGAAGCGCGCGTTCGTCGACGCCGGGCTGATCGCAGTGGATGCGAAGGGGAACGTCACCTCATGGAAGGCGATGCCCTGGGTCTCGGGCGGAACGGCTGCCATCATGCTCAACGATCCCAACGATGCGGAGACGAAGCAGGCGGTATCGGCGTTGCTGCGTAAGCTGGCGATCGATCCGGCGAATGGCATCGGCCACGTTTACAACCACGAGGAGACGGTGGCGATGGGCGGCTATCCGGATGCGGCCTTCCTGGTGGCTTTGCGGCCGGGCTGGCAGGCGATTGCCGAGCTGAAGCCGGAGGTGGCGACGGGAGTTTCGAACCTGGGAGCGCATGGCTACCTGGCCAGCGATCCGGCATTGCGGTCGGCATTTTTCATCATGGGACCCGGCCTGAAGCAGGGTAAAGACTTAGGGCTCGTCGACATGCGGCAGATTGCCCCCACTTTGGCGGGCGTGCTGGGGGCGCAGCTCCCGACAGCCGACGGCAAGGCGATTGACCTGAAATAGGCCTCCAAATGGCCTAAAATGGTAGAGATTCTTGGAGAAAACACGAACCATGGCAGCAGCAACCCAGCTCAGCCTGCAGCAGCAGGTCGAAGAGGCCGCCCGCGTCGCGGGTCTTACGGTCAGCAACACCACCTCCGGCACCGATTTCAGCGGCAAGCCCACTGCGAAGTTCACCCTCGCCAACCCCGAGGGCAAGTCTGAGATGCTGGAGATCAGCGCCGACTTCGACTTCGGCCGCGCGGAGACTCAGGCCGAGCTGAAGACCTACTTTGCCGACTCCGCGAAGCGCCTGAAGAATCCGCGTCCGGACACCTATGTCACGATGCACGGCCTGCCGATCAGCTTCTCGAAGTTCGCGTGGCCCTTCCACACCTCCACCTCGGGTGCGGACACATACATCGTCCACGGTGAGGCCTGGCTGGAAGACGGAGCACAGCCGGTGCTGCACGCCAAAGTCTCGGCGTCCATGACGCTGACCTTCGCCGAGATCGTTCCGGCGATGGAGCAGCCCTTTGCCGAGAGCTTCATCTACAACGCCGTCCGCAAGACCATGGACCAGGGACAGTTGGAGTTCGTGAAGTCCGGCAACCGTCAGCCGGTACCGGTCACCACCCGCTACTACTCGCGCTGGCGCAATACCTTCGTCTTCAACGACACGGTTGAGCAGCAGCGCCTCGACTTCATCGCGAAGAAGGTCTTCTGGCTCTCTGGCGTGCTCGGTGGCGGTCAGCCGGTATGGGTGATCGATCCACGCGATGCGCAGTACCTGAACACCACGGTCGAAGACCTGAAGAAGGTGGCGACTGCCCTGGCTTCCGATGGCGTCATCCAGCTCACAGCCGGCGCGGAGTACGCGACGCCGACCGAAGGCCTGATGCACCACCGCGCCGAGTACGAGAAAGAGATGCAGGACTCGGTGAATTTCACCAAGCCCCAGTTCAACGAGGATATGCGCGCCGGTAAGGCGAACATGTAGTTTGCAGGGTTTGCAAGAGGCCCTGCGACTTTTGGTTGCAGGGCCTTTCTCTCTTGTTATCGTTTCAACCCAGGCTGACGTGTCATTGGCGCATCTGAATAGGCATGACTGACACACTGAGTCCGAAACTTCGCAGCCAACGCATGTCCCTCGTCAAGGCTTCGGACACAAAGCCCGAGATGATTGTCAGAAGATTAGTGCATGCTCTGGGCTTTCGTTATCGGTTGCATGTAAGGGGCCTTCCTGGAACTCCTGACCTTGTTTTTTCACGTTTGCGCAAAGTGATTTTCATTCATGGGTGTTTTTGGCACCGTCACCGTCACAGATTCTGCAAGCTTGCCAGAATGCCAAAGAGTCGGTTGGATTTTTGGGAGACAAAGCTGGAAGGCAATCGACTCCGTGACCTGAAGAACAAGAGGCTTTTG
>JAEKKE010000342.1 GCA_019510535.1 Acidobacteriota bacterium | reverse complement strand
AACCGGCGCACCTATGTCTTGCAGCAGGGAACACTCATTCCTATGCCCGAGCATATGCGCATGATGGTGCCACAGGGGCAGGCGGGCATGGACTCGTTGCTGGCCTCCACGCTCTTCTCTGAAGAAGCGAAACGCGCTTACCTGCAGGAACCATCACGAGCCAGGGAACTGAAGGACTACGCTGCGGCCCATGCCGGCGATGACGAATCTGTTGCTTCTTTCGTCGAGCGTCACTTCGGCCAGGAGGTTGCCGAAAAGCTTGCCGCGCCTCTGCTCTCCGGTGTCTTCGGAGGCAGCATTCACAAACTCTCGGTCCACGCCGTCATGGCTCCCTTCATTGCGCTCGAACGGGAGTATGGTTCTTTGATCACCGGGTTGGCATCGCGCCAACGCACAGGCGCGTCGCTCTTCGCGTCGCTGCGCAGCGGACTTGGCGGGCTCATTGAAAGCATGGCGGCCACTCTGCCGCGGGCCTCTCTCCGCTTACAAGAAGCAGTGACAGCTCTGACACGCACGGAGAAGGAGTGGAAGGTTCAGACGATGCGGGGTCAGGGATTTTTTGACACCGTGTTGCTTGCGACTCCGCCGCAGCAGACCTCGGCTCTGCTGACACCGCTATTGCCCGGCGCCGCGGAGCTTCTCCCTCGCGACGCCAGTTCGGCGATCATAATCGCACTCGCCTTCCGCGAAGGCTTTCCGTTGCCTCCAGGCTTCGGCTTCCTGGTGCCGGAAGGTTCCAGCGAGAGCCGCTTGCTTGCAGCCACCTTTGTCGATCAGAAGTTTGCTTATCGTGCTCCGGAAAGCGGCCGTGTGTTGCGCGCCTTCTTTGCCGACGAAGACCTGACGGATCTGCCCGACTCTGTCCTCGTCCGTCTGGGGATGAATGAGCTCACCAATATTCTCGGCCATTCGCTGCCGGAGCCGGCCATCAGCCTGGTTCGGCGCTGGCCCGCATCGCTTCCGCAGTATGAGGTCGGGCATCGCGAACGCGTCACTGCTCTGGAAGAGCAGGTCGCCTCGCTGAGCGGATTACGGCTGCTGGGAAACGCGTATCACGGCGTCGGCCTGCCAGATTTGGTGCGCCAAGCAAATGAGGCTGCCCAATGGGCAGCCTCGTAGGGGAAGGGCTCCGATTTAGCGGAGGTCGAACTTCAGAACCATCGGGAACTCATAGCTCTGGCCGTTCAGCTTGCCGGCCTGGTAGCGCAGCTTGGAGACAGCGTCGGAGATCTTCGCCGCAGCGGCCTCGTTTGCGCCTTCAACAACGATGTTCTGCGGGACGCCCTGAGCGTCGACGTTGAACTTAGCAACCACAGGCTGGGAGGAGGTCAGGCCGACAAAGACCGCACGGTCGATGTCAGTGATGCGCTTGGGGGCGATGATTCCGGTGAAGGTCGAGACCTTCGGAGCCACAGCCGCGGCAGCGGCCATCATCTTCGGCGCCTCGGCACGAACCGGGCTCTGCTGGGCGTGCATCAGGGTGGGAAGAACGAACAGGCTTGCTGCGATCAGTTTGCGCATCTTTGTCTCCTTTGACAGGGTTATGAGTTCAGAGAGTGGGTGGCAGAAACTCGCGTTACTTGAGGTTCAGCGAGAGAGCAACGGGGTAAGCAATCTTTTCGCCGTGCAGCGAGCCCGGCGTGTAGCGCAGAGCAGAGACGGCCTTGATGATGCGGGTATCGACCGAGGGGCTGATCGAGCGGTCCAGCATGATGTCCTGCGGAACACCGTTGGTGTCGACCGTGAAGTGCGCCGTCACCAGACCGGCAGCGCCTGCTGCGATCGTGGAAGCATCAAGCTGGCTCTGACGAACCGGAGGAACCAGGGCGATAGCGGCGTTGACCGGCTTGGCCACGCCCGTCGCACTGGCAATTGCGGCAGGAGCGATAGCACGGGCCAGAAAGCCGTCCGTGATCGGCATCAACTGAGCGTTGGCGGCTACGGATACGAGGGCGATGCTGGCTGCGAGAAACTTCTTCATGGCTATCTCCTGGCAAAAGGTTGTTAGTTGCCAAAACCACTATGAGATATATCGACCATGATTGTCAACTAATTTCTCGAAAATAATCTGAGTCGCTTCACGTCAACGTAAAGTCAACGACTTAGCCGGTGCGTTCCAAGAGTGTGAAGGCCAGCCTTGCGAAGAAATTTCTGAGCGCGTGCGATCCTTCGATGGAAGGTCCGACCACCCGCTTCCCATAAGCCGCTACAAGCTGCGGTAGACGTCGTCCGCAAAAAACACGGGCCTCGCTCAAGCGAGGCCCTCATCCAGCAACCAGGAACTAGCAACCAGCAACTGCCCTTTAGGGCTTCGGCTTCGCCGCGTGCGCGGCATCCAGATCCTTCTTCAAATCTTCCGTGAGCTGCTCCAGCTTGGGCTGAATCTCTTTCATGTGCGTCTGGCTGATCGCCATCGACTGCTGCACCAACTGCGGCGTTTTGGCGAGCATGGATTGACCCACGGGAGATTTATAGAAGGTCAGAATGCCGTCGACCTCCTCCTCGGTGTAGGCCTTGGCATAAAGATCAATGAACTCTGACTTCAGCTTTTGCCAGCCCATCGTCTCCTGCATTGCGGCCATCAGCTTGGTCATGAAATTGTCCAGAATCTTCTTGTCGGCATCAGTTAACTGCGACGGGTTAGTCATCGACATCCCCATCTGCCGGCCCTGCTGTTCGACCTGCTTCATCAGGAGATTGAAGTTGTCTTCCATCTTCAGCACGGTCAGCATCTGTTCGATCTTGGCCCGCTTGCTGGCCTCGTCGGCTCTCGCGGAAAGGGGGAGCGCGAGCAGCATGGTTGTAGCTACTATGAGAATCCTTCGCGTCATGTGTCGCGTCATGGGTTTACTGCTCCTTTTTCTGTTCCAGCGGTTTTCGGGCGAAGTAGTAGAGAGAGAAGGCCAGAAGTGCGAATCCAATCACCGAAATCCAGTCGTTGTGAAGTGGATTCGACTCCGGGAAACGCCAGATCGTCGTCTCCTTCAGGTTCTCGTATAGTTTGACGCACACACCCAGCAGACCGACGATACCACCGGCGGCAATCAATCCTGACGCATACAGAGACCCCGATGAGATCTCTTCGGATGCCAGCTCATCTCCAGGAATCGGATTGGCTGCGCGGTGCTTCTCCAGCGCACGTTCCACCATCCAACGCACCACGCCTCCGACAAAGATCGCCAGCGTCGTTCCAATTGACAGATACGCACCCACGGCAAAGGTCAAGGAGCGAACACCGAGCAGCTCCACCACGATCACCAGCGCCACGCCAAGCATGACCAGTCCCCAGGCCAGCTTTCGCGACAGGATGCCGTTAATGACCGTCGCCATCAGGCGTCCCTGTGGAGCCGCGGCCTTCTCGCTGCCGATGCCCTGTACCCACTGGATCTCTGCCTGCCCTGTCGCGGGGTTATAGAGATACTTGCCATCTTCCAGCACCGACGATCCGATGGCATTCAGCAGAATGTAGCTCCGCATTCCTTCCAGCGGCTGCTTTGATTGATGCCCCGCGGCATCGTGACTCATCACCTCGATATGCGTGCGGGTGAAGTTGCCGTTGCTGGAAACTCCCTGCGGCAGTGCACCAAGATCCAGCACGCGCGGCGTTGGCATCTTCTGAAAGGTTTCCAGACCAGTGTTCATCGCATTCAGCGTGGCTCCAATGGAGAAGACTGAGACGATCACACCGACCATGATTGCCACCTGCTGCTTCCACGGAGTCGCTCCGATCAGGAAGCCGGTCTTCAGGTCCTGCGAGGTATCGCCCGCATTCGACGCCGCAATACAGACAATGCCGCCAACCGTAATCGCCAGCGCTCCGAAGGCAGGCGCCGTCCATCCCTTCACCAGGAAGATCGCCGCCGTTGCCATCAGCGTTGCAATGGTCATGCCGCTCACAGGACTCGCCGACGAGCCGACGATACCCACGATGCGCGAACTCACCGTTACGAAAAGAAATCCGAAGATCACGACCAGGATCGCCGCCGCGATATTCGCTAGCAGCCCCACCTGCGCCCCCGGCACCGGCTTGAACTGGAGGAACAGCACCATCAGCACCACCAGCCCCACCGATCCAAGCCCCACCCACTTCATCGGAATATCGTGTTCGACGCGGCTCGCCTTCTCCTCGGCCGAAATCGCGCTCGTGCCTCCCTTCTTCCGGAAACCTGCGGTCAATGCGTTGACAATCGTCGGCGCTGTTCGAAGCAGGGTGATCAGGCCGCTGCAGGCTACCGCTCCGGCGCCCATCGGACGAACATAGGTTCGCCACAGATCCGAAGGCGACATCTGCATGATCGGCACGGTGCCGGGATAGAGCGGCCCTTGCAGATGTCCGCCGAAGAAGACAATCGCCGGCATCAGCACCAGCCACGAAAAGACGCCGCCGGCCAGCATGATGGCTGCTACACGGATTCCAATGATGTAGCCGACGCCGAGATACTCCGGCGTCACATCGGCGCGAATTGCCGATCCGCGCAGCAAGTGCTGCGCCCCATAGTCGGGTTGATAGTTCGGTGTGCCTGGAAACAGACCGAAGAGATTCTCATTCTGGAAGAGCGTGTAAACACCGCCGAGGCCCAGGCCAAGGAAGATTCGTGAAGCGAAACTTCCACCCTTCTCTCCTGCGATCAGCACATCGGCGCACGCCGTTCCTTCGGGATAAGTCAGTGTGCCGTGCTCCTCCACGATCAACTGCCGCCGCAGCGGAATCATGAACAGCACGCCGATCCATCCGCCGAAGAGCGCCAAGGCAAAGATGCGCGCCGCTTCAAGGTCGAAGCCAAGAAAGATCAGTGCCGGCAACGTAAAGATCACGCCCGAAGCGATCGACTGACCTGCGTTTCCCGTCGCCTGCACAATATTGTTCTCGAGGATCGACGACCGTCCGAACGCGCGCAGAATCGAGATCGAAAGTACCGAGATGGGGATCGAAGCCGCCACCGTGAGTCCTGCTTTTAAGCCGACATAGACTGTGACCGCGCCGAAGAGCACACCAAAAAGCGCGCCGATCAACAGGGCGCGCAGAGTGAGTTCAGGACGGGTTTCGTTTGCAGGAACAAAGGGACGGAAGTTGTCGAGAGCCATCGATGAGCAATCCTTATGTTGAGCAGGAGTGTATCAGCGAAGTCGATGGATCAATTCGGTCTATCCGATAGAGCTTGTAGTCCTTACTTCCTTCGTTTCAATAGCATCACCCGCGCCGCTATTGTCTGCATCCTCGCTGGTTCCTATCTTTCTCAAGATATTGACTGGCGTTACCGCACAACCTATGGGTATACTGCGACCAACTGGCGCAAGATGTAACCTCTTTCAACCTGCGCCGGCCAATCGAGGTGCGTCTTCAGTCAGGCTGCAGACATGAAGCTCGGTGTGGAACGGTGGCGCGCACGCGTCCGCTACCTGCGAAGTCACGTGCTTGGGCGAAGTGATGCGCCGCCCGGTCGAAACCTGGCCGACAGCCTCTCCACTGTTCTGTTCCCCTCTGATTGCCGCGTGTGCCGCGAACCCCTGCTGCGCGCCTCCCGCGTGCCGGTCTGCGATGCCTGCCGCGGACTCCTGGTTCCCCAGACAATTTCTATGTGCGCCCTGTGCGGAGAAGCCCTTGGCTTTGAGTCCCTACGGCTCGAAGACGCTCCCCTGTGCCGTGTCTGCCGCTTCTCCCCACCGCCGTTCACGCAGGCCGTGGCCTTCGGAGAGTACACCGGAGCGCTGCGTGAGATGGTCGGGCTCTTCAAGTTCGAACGCGTGGCGGTGTTGTCACGCCTGCTCGGTGAAAAGCTCGCCGAAGAGGTTCGGCAGATGCCTGGCCTCTCCCGCAACGCCATCGTTGTGCCGGTGCCGCTCTTCCGCAACCGTCTGACTGAGCGCGGTTTCAATCAGTCGCTGCTTCTTGCCGAACAGGTTGTCCGTGTACTAAATGGCCGCTACAACTTCCGCCTGCGCATCGCCGACGCACTGCACCGCGTGAAGTCGACTGAGAACCAGTACCTGCTCACGCCGCGCCAACGCCGGCAGAACCTTCGCGGCGCCTTTGCGGTCAGGGACAAAGCGGCTATCGCGGAAAAGGACATTCTGCTGATCGACGACATTTACACCACCGGCGCCACCGCGCGGGAGTGCGCACGCATCCTGCGGCGGGAAGGTGCAGCCAGTGCTCGCGTCGCCACTCTGGCTCGTACCCAACGTGATGTGGCGGTGCCGTGGACAGGATTGACAACATCCCAGCAATCGATCGCGGGGACAGGGAGTTTGCAACAGAATCAGGGTTTGATCTAACGCAGCGGAGGAAACACACGAATGCACGGCAAGGCGCGCAAGCAGAAGTCACTGGCGAAGTGTCACACCATGCAACACGGTCTGGGGCCGGCACATGCCCCGGAACGCACACGGGGATCCTCGCCGCTGCAGACCCCTGTGCTGGTGCTCAACGCTTCGTATGAGCCGATCAACATCTGCGGTGCTCGCCGGGCCCTGGTGCTGGTGCTCAAGGGAGTAGCCCGCACCGAAGAGGCGCAGGGAACTGAGCTGCACTCCGCCCGTGTGAAGGTGGAGATGCCCTCGGTCATCCGCCTTCTGGAGTACCGACGCATCCCGCACCAGACGCGCGCCCTCTCGCGCAAGAACATCCTTCTGCGCGATCGCAACACCTGCCAGTACTGCGGCATCGTGCTCACCGCGGGCGAACTCACGCTCGACCACGTCGTTCCGCGTTCGCGCGGCGGAGCTTCCACCTGGGAGAACCTGGTGGCTTGCTGCCACACCTGCAACCGCAGGAAGGGAAACTCGCTGCTGCACGAGCTTACTGACATGAAGCTCGCACGCGAGCCACGTCCCTTCAGCCTGCATACCAGCAGACACATCATGCGCATGATCGGCTCCAGTGATGCCAACTGGCGCAAGTATCTCTATTACTAGCGAGTACCCGGGCTCCCACAGGCACCCGCCGCCGTCCTTTGCTACAATTGCAGAGGTACGGCGGCTATAGTTCAGGGGTTAGAACGCGGGTCTGTGGCACCCGATGTCGAGGGTTCAAATCCCTCTAGCCGCCCCAATTTCCCCCTGACATTTGAATATTGATTGTGCAAAAGGGCTCAATCGGACGCGTCCGCGTCTCGAAAAGAAGAGCCTCGTTGCCCTAACCAGGTCCCCGACACTGGAGGTTTGTCTGCGGCGCGTTCTTGCGTGTTTCCTGATGCTTGGGCTGTTAGGGTGTGGGTCCGGATACGATATATCGACTCACTTTGAGCCGGATAATCCAACCTTCACGATGTTCAAGGCGAAGCTGGCAGCGGCAGCGGAGAAGCAGACAACGATCGTTGTCCTTGGAGACTCCATTGCCCATGGAGCCCATGGCAACGCACAGAATTTCACCTATTACTTCACGGCCGCCCTGCAGGCGAAGTATGGCGTCGGTTCAGATGTCACCAGCAAGAATTTTCTCGACGCACGGTCTCTGGTAAGCGATGCCTGCTTCCAGCTTGGTACGTGGACACCCGTTCTGCACTATGGACTTACCGAAGAGACCTTCGGAGCGGCAGCGACGAGCTCTTCGACGTCGAGTTCCATGAACTGCGGCTTTCGAGGCGACACCATACGCGTGATTGCATACACATCCTCGGCCAGCAAGGCAGGCTCGGTGAGAATCGACAAGCAAGCTCGAACGGCTCAGCTCTGCTTCCAGTCTTCCAACCGGCCGCTCGCATGTATGAATGAGTATCACGTCAGTGGGCCTGATGTAGCGCACGAGCTTGAAGTGACCCCAGGACAAGACGGCGACCTGAATTTTATGTCGGAATGGGCGACAATCGGGAACACGGGGGTTGCCCTGCTGAATGCCGCCATTCCGCAGACTACGTCGCAACTGGTTGGAGACCCCTCGCACCATGACTGGCTGAAGCTGGTTCCCAATATCGGCCTGGTGATCTATGAATACGGTCAAAATGACATCGATTACCCTTCCAGCCGATATGCTGCCAACGTGGAGTCTGTCTTTGCGGACCTGAAACAAGCCGGTGTTCCAGTCCTCGTTCTCGCAGCGGAATGGGGCAAGCAGACCTGCGGTACAAACTCGTGCAGAGATAAACTTGATTGGATTCTCAAACAAAAAGCGTTGAAGTACGGATATCCATTCCTCAATATTCATAGCCGCTGGGGCTCGTTTGAAGAAGGGAATGCCAAGGGGTTTTTCCTGGATTCGATTCATCCGTCGGAAGCGGGCGATCGAGATATCACCCAGTTCCTTATCACATCGATCTTCCCCCACGGAATTGGAAATTAATCCTGCTATCAGGCCCCCTGCCGCGTATTGCAGAGGGCGCCCGAATGGCTGTAACTTGAAGATGTCCACACGGCTACAGTGTTTCAAGCCTGATGGGCTTTTATCGCGTTTCTGTTATCACCCTTGAGCGAACTGTCTCCCAGCCTCACGCGCGCGTTGTATGCCGGAAGCTCAGGCTGGGCCTATCCCACGTGGAAGCCTGGCTTTTACCCCGCCAAGACTCCCGCAAAACAGTTCCTCCCGTACTATGCGACCCGCTGTAACTCCGTGGAAGTGAACTATACGTTCCGCGCGTTGCCCACCAACGCCATGGTCGCTGGTTGGGTCGCCGCGGTGCCTGAGAAGTTCCGTTTCAGCTTCAAAGCGCCGCAGATTATCACCCACATCAAGCGTCTGCGCGACTGCGGCCCTCTGGTCGATGCCTTCACCGGCTCCCTCGCACATGCCTATGCCGCGAAAAAGCTCGGTGTTTTGCTCTTTCAACTTCCTCCGAACTTCAAGGCAGACCTCGACCGCCTCAACGCCTTTCTTGATCTGCCCACGTTGCGCGACTATCGCGTTGCCTTTGAGTTTCGTCACGAGAGCTGGTTTGCCGATGCCACCTACGACGCCCTGCGCAACCACAACGCAGCGCTCTGCGTCGCCGAAAGCGAAGATCTGGTCACGCCCGAGGTGCATACCGCGGCCGATTTCACCTTCTTCCGTCTACGCAACCCGGCACACTTTACCGCTGATGATCTGCCGCGCTACCAGGCTCATTTCGCAGAGTTGACGCAGACGCGCGATGTCTTTGCCTACTTCAAGCACGAGGATGAACCGGCAGGTGTGCTGGCAGCGGCTTCGCTGCTGGAACAGGCGGCATCCCAGTGAGTCACAGTAGGCACTTCAAACCGCGCCGCTGGGTGCGGCACGGCGATCTGCAGACGCTGGTTGGCAACTTTCTGAAGCGTGATCCACACTTGCCTTCGTCTGAGGCCGTCTACATACAGACCGAACCCGAGACGCAGATCCTGTGCCATTGCAACTGGCAGCCATCTTCCGATGCTCCTCTGGCCATTCTGCTGCATGGCCTCGGCCATTCTGCTGCATGGCCTCGAAGGCTCCTCCTCCTCGCAGTACATGCGTGGCAATGCTTCCAAGCTATGGGCCGCGGGCTGGTCTGTCATCCGCATGAACATGCCGAGTTGCAATCGGTCGTCGGTATCTCTCCCGCCATCGATCTTGGCCCCTCAGCCGATCGGCTGCATCTGGGGCGCAACCGTGTCTATGAGTGGAAGTTCCTGCGCGGCCTGCTGGCGCGCTATCAGCGGAAGTGTGAACTCTTTCCGCAGATATACGATCCTTCACGCGCGAACAATGTTCGCTCAATCCGTGAATTCGATGAGCGCGTGATGACGCCCTACTGCGGCTTCACCGGTGCGGACGACTACTATCATCGCGCCGCGGCCGCTCGCGTTCTTGATCGCATTGCTGTCCCTGCGCTGATCCTGCACGCCGCGGACGATCCCTTCATCCGTATTACACCGGAGACCCGCGCCGTCATAGCTGCAAACCCGAACATCACTTTCGTCGAGACTGCGCACGGCGGCCACTGCGCCTTCCTTGCCGATCCTGTTGAGAGCTACGACGGCTACTGGGCCGAGCACACCGCACTTGCCTTTCTGCAACAGCACGTGCACATCCCGCAGGAGGCACATGCTCGCTGAGTGGTCGACCGAGACCGGACAGCACGATCCGGTACTCGTCCTTCCCTGGCAAGCCGAAGGT
>JAEKKE010000526.1 GCA_019510535.1 Acidobacteriota bacterium | reverse complement strand
GGAGGCCGATGCCACTGCCGTCCCCGCCGGGCACGCCCTTGCGGTTGACCGCGTGGAGTTCTCGCGTCGCGTCGCCGATGCCATCGCCGCACATCCAGGCATTACGGTCGTCCGCGAAGAGGTCACCACTCTTGCTGAGGATGCAGATCACATCACCGTACTCGCGACCGGGCCTCTGACCTCGCCCGCTCTCGCCGGCGAGCTTCAGCGGCTCACCGGCAGTGACCAGCTCGCCTTCTATGACTCCATCGCGCCGATCGTTGATGCTTCGACCATCGATATGGAGAAGGTCTACTTCGCAGCGCGCTGGGACAAGGGAACTGCCGACTACATCAACTGCCCCTTCACCAAAGAAGAGTACGAAGCCTTCCTGGAGGCTCTGCTCGCCGCCGAGAAGGTGGCCAGCAAAGACTGGGAGAAGCCGCAGTACTTCGAAGCCTGCCTTCCCATCGATGAGCTCGCACGCCGCGGACGGGACACGCTTCGTTTTGGTCCGATGAAGCCAGCGGGCCTTACCAATCCCAAGACCGGCCGTTGGCCTTACGCCTGCGTGCAGTTGCGGCAGGAGAACCTGCGTGCCGATAGCTACAACCTCGTCGGCTTCCAGAACCACATGAAGTATGGCGATCAGGCGAAGGTGCTGCGCATGATCCCTGGCCTCGAAAACGCAAAGTTTCTGCGCTACGGCCAGATCCATCGCAATACGTACATCAACTCGCCTGCCGTGCTGAACGACACGCTCCAGTTGAAGGCGCACCCATCCATCCTCATCGCCGGACAGCTCTCCGGCGTCGAAGGCTACACAGAATCCATCGCCGGTGGTCTTCTTGCCGGTCGTTTTGCCGCGATGCTTGCCCGGGGAGAGCAGCCCGCGACGCCGCCCCGTCAGACGGCGCATGGATCGCTCCTGCACTACATCACGCGCTCTGAGGCGAAAGGCTTCCAGCCGGCCAACATTACGTTTGATCTCCTGCCACCGCTCGAAGAGGAGCTACGGAAGAAGATTCGCGACAAGAAAGAGCGGCACCGCATTCAGTGCGAACGTGCCCTGGGTGCATGGGCGGAGTGGCTGGCTGCGGAAAAGTCATTGCTCCCGGCTTAGGGCTGCGATACTCTCAGCCCCAACAGGCAAAAGGGGCCGCAGTCGCTATGAATACCCTCTCCGCGTCCGAGTGCATCGGTCCCGCATGGGAGCGCACCAAGCAGATTCTCTTCGAACGGCGCAGATTCGGTCTCTACTTCAAGCTGGCTCTCTGTGCGGTTCTGGCGGAGGGAGCCAGCCTGCTATCCCTGCCAAACTTCGCCGGCTTTCGTTCCGGTGCA
Organism: Acidobacteriota bacterium; assembly: GCA_019510535.1. Taxonomy (GTDB): domain Bacteria; phylum Acidobacteriota; class Terriglobia; order Terriglobales; family Acidobacteriaceae; genus Terriglobus. The sequence continues at coordinate 1,280 of JAEKKE010000526.1, read as the reverse complement.
TCGCATCCTACCGCAGCGAAATCGGCATTGGCCATGGCCGCGGTCTCCGGCATCTTCATCTTCGCCGTCTTTATCTTCACGACCATCCTCTTTCTCTTTGGTTCCCGCATGCAGTTGGTGATGGTCGATGTGGTTGCTACCAAACAGACGGAGATCCTGCCCCTGTGGCGTAAACATGGTGCTCCCGTCTGGCGCTGGATGGGATTGAAGCTTCTGCCCAGCCTTCTCTTTTACGTGCTTGTTGTCATCGCGACACTGCGTTACACCCGGAGTATCGCGGCGCGTATGCGGCCCACGGTTCCAGGCCAGCTTCCGCCCGGATTCTTCCCCGCATTTCTCCAGTTCTTTCTGGTGATCGGCTTTGTCGGCCTATGTGTCTTTGCTATCTACTGGTTGCTGCGCGACTTTGTCATGCCCTTCCTCGCGCTTGAGAACGCGTCGCTTGCTACCGCGCTGGAGCGCGGCATGGCAGTGGTGAGGGACGAACCCGGCCAAGTAGTGCTCTATATGCTGCTCCGGGTGGTGCTGTTTATTGCCTTCGCCATCGGCGGCTACATCGTTTATTTTGTCGCTGCATTGCTCGCCCTGGTGCCTATGGGGCTGCTCGGCGCCGCCTTCTATCTGCTCGTGCACAAGTCGCCGATGTCGAGTGTCTTGTTGGGTATTGGTCTGTTTGCCGGTATGTGCGTGCTGATCGCTTGGATATTCTTTGTCATGTTTCTGGTCGCCGGCTTCATCTTTACCTTCTTCCAGGCATATGCACTGTACTTCCTCGGCGGCCGGTATCCGCTCCTGGGTGAGATCCTGGAGCCGGTCGGGCAAAGCTGGTGGAATCTGCAACCCTCGGTGCCATTTGACCCTCCGCCTGCCGCTCCCGGAAACGCCGAAGAGCAACTGTAGAACAAGAACTATTAGGACTCATGAAACAACTTACCCCGTCTGAAGCCATCGGACCTGCCTTCAATCGAACCCGGGAGATCCTCTTCCAGCCCTTCCACTTTGGCCGAAGCTGGAAGCTTGCCGCGTCGACCTATGTCGCGATCATGGGAACCGCGTACATACCGTTTTGCACCCTCGTCCTGATTTGTTTCATGTTCTGGAGGCCGAATCTGTATGGTCCCATCAGGCTTGGGCACGCCTTTCTGGGGATCCTCGGCGCTGTTGTGTTTGATGTTTTGTCGTTCTGGATTTTTACCCTGGCGTCGCGGATGCAGTTGGTCTCTTTCGACATCGCGGTGGAGCGCGCTCAGTTCGTCGCTCCCGCCTGGCGGAAATATCAT
>JAEKKE010000525.1:2651-3874 GCA_019510535.1 Acidobacteriota bacterium | reverse complement strand
AGGGTTGTACCGGAGCCGTTGAAGCTGAGTGGCTGGCCGCTGGTGATCCGGTAGGTTCCCTGGATCTGGAAGCCGCTGACAATCTGATTCATCCATCCAGGCGCTGTGCCGAGCAACGCTTTGCCGTGACCGAAAGGAAGTTCGTAGATTACCGCGGTGGTTAGTACGTGCGGATAATCGGTATTGGAGACGCCGTACCAGGGCGCGGCGTCGCCGGCATTGAGGAAGTTCACCGCATCCAGCAGACGCGAGAAGGTGTACGAGACGCTCATGTTGTAACCGTGCGAGAAGCGCTTCTGCAGCGAGACCTGCGCGGCGTTGTAGTTGCTCATGCCTGAGGTCTCTTTGTTGTTAGTGAGCCCGGTGAACTGCGGATACGGCTTCACAAGCTGCGTTCCGGAGATCGTGGACTGCGCGCACAGAGCACAGCCCGGGACCGTCAAGCCGGAGAAGGGATTGGGATAGTTGCCGGTCAGCAGGGTGTTGTTGTCGTTCATCGCCTGGGTACGGACGGTTCCGGGGACAAGCCAACTATTGGGAACTCCGTTGTAGTCGCGAGTGATCATCAGGTGACGGCCAACGCTGCCGACATAGTCAGCCTCTAGGATGATCTCGCCGGGAAGCTGGTACTGGATGCCAAGCGAGTATCGCTCGCTATACGGAGTCTTCGCGTTACGCGGGAAGAAGGTGCTGATCGTCTGTCCCACATTCTGCAGCAGGCCAAGAGAGCTGCCCGACGGCGCAACGACTCCTGACGGGAATGGGTTCTGCAGCGTTCCTGTATAGGTGATGCCGTTGTCGGGTGATGCCACCGTGCTGGTGCTCTGCGTAAAGCCGAGCGGGTTGCTGTACTGCACCAGTTGACCGTAGTGCTGGTAGAAGATGCCGAATCCGCCGCGTACCACAAGCTTCTGGATCGGGTTCCACGCAAAGCCAATGCGAGGAGAGAAGTTCATGGTCTGCGAGTTCCAGTCGTCCTGGCCAGGCTGTGCGAAGCGAACGCCTCCGTTTGCCGCGAAGCTGTTCGGCGCGACCAGGCGCTGCTCGGTCGGTGTCGAAGTTGAAATGTACTTTGCCTGTGCCGCTCCGTTGATGGGGCTGGCCACGCTGTTATCGAAGTACGTAATGCTCTTGCCGTTCCGTTCGCGGATGGGGCTGCCGTACTCATAGCGAAGGCCCATGTTCACGGTCAGCGATGGTGTAGCCTTCCAGTCGTCCTGGAA
>JAEKKE010000525.1:0-2613 GCA_019510535.1 Acidobacteriota bacterium | reverse complement strand
TGCTGCATTCACGCGGACGTTGGTGTTTTCAGCAATGCCGAACTGCATTGATGCCAGGCTCTGACCCATCGGGATCGCGGTGAGAGCGCTGGATGGTCCCCGCGTGTACAAGCCGCTTGAGGAGATGAAGAGTTTTTCCGAGGTTAGATCGGCCTGGTTGGTCTGATACAGCCTCCACTCTGCGCCGAAGCGGACGTTGTGACGGCTGAGGGTTTTGGTGAGGTTCACCTGGCCGTCGTGGATGGTGTCGTACTCAAAGCTGGGATCAGCGTTACCCAGCGTGGCAAAACCGCTCGGTGCGACATAGGGGAATCCAAGCCCCCGTGGATTGGCGAGAGCCAGGGCGTTGGCGTTCACGCCGAGATCGGTGGCCGTGGTCCTGGCATCGATGCTGCTTGTTGCGACATTACGCGTGAGCGAATAGCGCAGGTTGATCAGGAAGGTTGGCGTCAGCATGTTGACGTAATCCAGAACGGCGGCCTTGTTGCGGATGATGTTGGTCTTTCCGCTGGCTCCGGGGAAGAAGAGGTTCTTACCCGGCTGGTTGCGGTTGCTGATGATGTAGTGCCCGAAGAGCTTCTGCTTCTCTGAGAGCGTGTAGTCGATACGGGTCGCAGCACTCCAGTAGTAGTCGACGTTTGCCGCAACCGACGTGAAGTTGTTCTGTCCGACGTTGTTGCCGAGACCAGGCGTGGGATCGGGGTAGTACTTCAGAATGCGCTGCGCTACTGGGTCAAGGCTGCGCGAGTTGGTAAGGATGTTGCCCGGTACCGGGTCTCGCAGCGTCAGCGCGGGGCATGCTGGATCGATGCGCGTGGAATAGGGATTGAAGATCTGGAAGGTGTTGTACGGCTTGGTCGTCAGCTTTGCGCCGTTGGTGGGGCAGGTGTACTGCGTCGTGGTCGTGGTGCCGGCGGCCAGCAGTGCAGAGTAGTCGCCGAGGTCACGCTCCGCGACGGTGGGAACGGTTTGCAGCGTGGTGCTGGCTGCCTGCTTGTTGTACTGCTTTTCGTATCCCGCAAAGAAGAAGAGCTTGCGCGGAATGATGGGGCCGTCGACTTCCACGCTCTCGCGGTTGAACTTGGCGGCGGGAGCAACGCTGGGTCCCTGCGAGAACTGTGGCGCGTTCACATTGGGGAACTGCTCGAAGAGCTGCGCTCCGCCATGGAACTGGCGGCCGCCGGACTTCAGGCTGGCATCGATGGAGCCGCCGGCAGTGTGTGAGAGCGTCGCGTCGTAGGGCGAGGTGATCAGGCGGAACTCACCGACGAAGTCGCGCGAAGGCGTATAGGCTGAGGTCTCCGGGCCGGCGTTACGGGTGTTCGGAGCGCCATCGAGCGTGAACTCTGTGCGTCCAGTTTGGGCTCCGTTGACCGAAGCGCTCTCCGTGCCGCCTTCATAGGTATGGCTGATGTTGAGAGTTGTGCTGGAGACACCCGGCGCGAGCAGCTGCAGATCGAACGGGTTGCTGTAGAGGATGGGCAAATCCATCATGGATCGTGCTTCGACGGTATAGCCGAGCGTGGCATCTTCGGTCTTCAGGCGCGCGCCGCCTGTTTCCTGCACGGTGACGGTGTCGGTGCTTGCGCCGATCTCAAGGGTTGCGTTCACGCCGACACGGTCGGCAACTTCGACGCGGACATGCTGCGCCTCGAAGTTCTTGAAGCCGGGCGCCGCGACTTGCACGGTGTAGAGACCAGGAACCAGCAGATCGAAGAGATAGGCTCCAGAGGAGTCGCTCGTCTTGGTTTGGACAACGCCGGTAGCCTCGCTGTGGAGGGTAACGGCCGCATTGGGGATAACTGCTCCTGAAGGATCGATGACCAGACCGCTGATACGTCCGCGGTCCTCTTGCGCACTGGCGATGCCTGCGGTAATGACGAGCAGGAAGAAAACGATTACTTTCCTGAACATGATGAAGCTCTCCGGTTCGCTGAAACGTGGTCTTGTGTGCGAATGGGCGAAACGCTAGCGACCAGCTTTTGCGGATGTCAACGACGTCGAGAGTTGTTGAGGGACTGCTGGGCGCTTCACGCGTAAAGAATGATGGCGGGAAATAAAGCTCTTTCAGTGGGAGGAGCGTGACTATACGGGCAGATGGCTTCTTCGTGTTCGCGAAGTGTTTGAATGTTTTAGTCCGCTAAGCGGAACAGCGAAATTGGGTACTGCCGCCCTGTTCTATGAAGGTTTCATTGGATTTCTTGGTATGTAGTCCGCATTGTGGAACGAGCCACGAGACTGGATGCCCCATTCATCGCACCGCGATGGGTGGGATATCTCGCGAAGCGAGATTGCTTTTCTTGGATTGGGACTGGCAAGAAAAATATGGGTAGAGAAGCAGATTTCTCCGCACCCTGCGGCCTCCGCAATGACAAACAAAAAGCGGTTCGAGCGTAGCTCGAATGCCCACGTCCCTAAGGGGACATGGGGCACCCAGTGCATGGGCAATGGATTTCCATACGCCTACCTACAATGTGTATGAATACGTAGCACGTAGGCGATATCGCCAAGTCCTTCTGGGGACGATGGCATGGTGACATGCATTCCGTCCGGCCGCTGTTGGAAGTTCAGGTTCGATTGCCCTCCCACCAGATCGACAGCGCATACTGCACC
>JAEKKE010000456.1 GCA_019510535.1 Acidobacteriota bacterium | reverse complement strand
AGCTTGCCGTCCTCGGTAAACAGGTTGAGGTTTGCAGGCTTTCCTTCAGCGATCACCGGAGCTTCCAAGCCCAGCATCGTTGCCGGATTGGTGCTTGCCAGTCCTACTGCCGTGGCCAGAGAGGTCCCTGTAAAGGCACGAATATTCTCAATCGCCTTATCGAGCGTGAGAACACTTCCTGCCAGAACACCACGTGCGGTGGCACGCCCATTGGCAACCGTGACCTCGAAGTCGCCCAACACGTAAGTTCCTTCCGGCATGCCAGTTGCGGAGATGCCATCGGTGACCAGGATGCCGCGATGCGGGCCCTTGGCTTTGAGCCAGAGACGTACCAGCTCCGGTGCGACATGGACGCCGTCGCAGATGAGCTCTGCGAACAAAGCATCGCGATCAAGGACTGCACCGAGTACACCGGGTTCTCGGTGATCGAGCGCCCGCATGGCATTGAAGGTGTGGGTTGCGGAGACAGCTCCGGCGGCAATGGCCGCGTCTGTTTCTGCAAGGGTGGCATTGGAGTGCCCGACGGAGACGCGAACGCCCTTCTCCACAGCGCGACGAATGACATCCATCGCGCCCGGTTCTTCGGGAGCGATGGTCAACAGGCGAATGTGACCGCGAGAAGCTTCATAGAAGCGGTCAAACAGGTCCATGCTCGGCGGCTGAATCAGGTTCGCAGCGTGGACGCCGCGTTTACTGTGCGAGACGAAAGGACCTTCCAGATGGACGCCGACGGGACGAGCCTGGCCAGGCTGCGCCGGACCTTCGATGATGTCGGCCAGTCCATTCAGTGCCTGCAACGTGGCATCGATGGGGGCCGTAACCGTGGTAGGCAGAAACTGCCCAACACCACGCTTCGCCAGAAAACTTGCGACCGCCGATAACGCAGTCGGGTTTGCCTCCATCACATCGTGATTCGCTGCTCCGTGCAGGTGAACATCGAAGAGCGCGGGAGTGATGGTGGCGTTGGGGAAGTGCTTTGCACCGGCCGGCGTTTCACTGCTCTCGCGATTGGAGATGTGTGCAATGCGGCCGTCCTCAAGGGTGAGGATGCCCGTGCGGCTGTAAGAATCGTAGACACTACTCGGTTATGTTACCTGTTCTGGAAGTTGGTTAGAGCATTTCTCCTGTTGCTGGGTATCCCCTGAAGCGCGTGCAGCGGCGTTTTCATTGAGGAAAACGCCCATAGATGCACCCCGCTGAACTACACCTGCAGGAGAAATGCTTTAGAGCATTTTCCCTGTTGCTGGGTAGCCAGGAAGCGGAGTGCATCGGCATTTTCATTGCGGAAAATGCCCATAGATGCGGAATCCCCACACTACACCTACAGGGAAAATGCTCTAACGTGCGGCGATCTGCGGTGCTGGAATCCCAAGATCGCTGGCGGGTGGCAGTGTGCGATCGTTTGTCCACTGTCGTTGCGCTGTACGCACCTTGTCGATTCGTGAGAGCCAGAGCTGAATGGTGAAGTCGTAACGCTCCAGATTATTGCGCAGGAAGTAAGGGCGGTTCGACTTGAGCCAGGCGGTTTCATACAGATCGCGCAGCAGCGAATAGTTATTGCGCAAGTCCTGCAGCTTTCCGTTTACCGCATTGATCACATTGAGCTCGCGGCTTACCTCAAGACGGTCGTCGTGGTTCTTTGAGCCCTGCAGACTGTACGCGTGCTGATAGCCGGTCGCCATCTCGTCGGCGAGCTGGAACTTCAGGCCGATCAGGTCAAAGCGCCGCGCGCCGAGCTCCAACGCATCCAACGCATCGGTTTCACGCAGGTTCGGGTTTGTCACGCGAGCCTTGGCAATCAGCGTTAGTGCCGCCTCGGCATGCAGACGAAGCTCGCGCAGGACGGGACGGAGCTGCGTCGCCTGCTTCAGTCCATCCGGAGACCAGGGGTCGATCCAGAAGAGAAGGTCACCACCGTCTGCCTTGTACTCGGAGTCTTTCAGAACCTGATGGCAGAGCATCAGCTCTTTCTGGGCCTGGTCAATGGAGCCGGACGTGTCGCCATGGAAGCTGCGTCCATAGCTGGCCTGGAACGCTGGGATCGAGGCCTGTCCCTGGTGCCATGCAGCCTCTGCGCCGAACAAAATTCCGTACCAGTCGTTGTTGGCCAGGGCCTCACCATCGTCGCGCCAGATGGTGTTGAGCTGGCCAGTGGCACCGAGCCGCTCTCCGTCAGCGGTGAAGTTCTGGATGTTGGAGAGTGCGTAGTTGTTGTTGGGATAGACGCGCGACCAGTTGTTCACTCCCGGTGCAACCCAGGTTTCGAAGGCTGCATTGGTGAAGGGAGTGATGTAGCTGTCGAAGCTCGCATGTGGGTTGTACTCCCATGCCACGGCCAGCGTATCCCGCTTGAACTGCGCGGGCATGGCTTTCAGCAGAGCAGGCTCCTTGTAGGCGATATCACCCCAGAAGAGCAGACGGCGGTTCAGCGGCTTCAGGTCGGTGACGATCCGTTGCATGAAGTCAAGGTAGACCGGTCCAAGTCCGCGAGTATCGACATCGGGTTTTGTAGCGCCTTTGCCCAGGTCCACTGTCTCATCGGCGCCGATATGCAGAAATGGCCCGGGGAAGATGTTCGAGAGCTCCGTAAACATATCCCGGATCAGCGTGGCGGAACCCGTCGCTCCGGGGGCCAGCACATGGCCGTGCGGTGTCTCTGCCAGCGGTGTGTACTGCTCCCAGTTGAGCAAGTAGTGGAGGTGGCCGAAGGCTTCCTGCTCCGGAATGATGGTGATGTGCAGCTTGCTTGCGTAGATGGCCAGCTCGCGTGCTTCAGCCTGGGTCAGATGGCCTCCGGGTGGCTGCATCAGCGGATGCCCGGTGTACTGCATGGTGTGCTCGAAGTAGGGCGAGTAGATGTTGACCTTATAGGCTGCCAGTACCCGGAGCTGCTTCCTCATGAAGTCCAGTGTGGGGAAAGGGCCGCGCGAGAGATCGTCGTGTAGGCCGCGATACTTCAGCGCCGGCCAGTCGCGAATGGTGGCCGTATGCAGCACGGCCTGTGTGCCATTGCCGTCGATGAGTTGCTTAGCTGTCTGCAAGGCGTAGAAGACGCCGCTTGCGGTAAAGCCTGTCAGAGCGATGCCTTGTTTGTCGGGGATGATCGCGTATCCCTCAGGCTTGATGGCATCGTCGGGCTCCTGGGGAGCGCCTTTCGGAAGAGCATCCGTGTAGATCGACTTCGCGTTGGCACTGCTGCCGTATCGAGTGACAAAGACGTGGACTGGAGCTCCGGCGGATGGAGTGGCAATGGAGCGGGATGCCAGAAATGCCTTGAAGTCGTCTAACGCGAAGGCGTCTTCGGGATCACACGGAGAGGCACACGTTATCTCGATGCCCTGGGTCAGGGGAAAGGTCTCACCTGCTGCTACCTCGCGAGGAACAGGAATCAATGCAAGCTTAGGCGGAGTGGTATTGGCAGAGGATTGGGCAAACAGGGAAGCAGAGCAGCCGAGGAGGATGGCTGCGGTTAAACGATGTGCCATGCAGACCACCGTACATCAGCGCTGTGGAAATGGAAACGTCGGGAATGCGACCATGAAGTGATCGATCAATTTTTATGACCGGGAGAGATGTTTCAATGCGGTTTTGGCGTATTTGGTTGGTGGGTGTGGCATTGTTGCTGGGCGGAGGCGCAGCAGACACAGAGGCTCAGGAAGCACGGAA
>JAEKKE010000455.1 GCA_019510535.1 Acidobacteriota bacterium | reverse complement strand
AGCGCGAGTTCAAGATCGTGAAGATGAGCCCGGAAGAGAAGAAGGTTGGTCTGAGCCTGCGCGGTATCGGCGACGACGCCAGCCGTGCAGAGGTCGAGAGCTACAAGTCCAAGGCCTCCGCCTCTTCAAGCACTTCCAATTCTTCCAGCACCACGCTGGGCGATCTGATCAACTGGAAGCGTAGCGAGCGCGAGTAACTCACACACTCTCTCTGATAAACAGAACAGCCACCCTTCGGGGTGGCTGTTTTGTTTGAGCCCAGATGGTTTTTACATAGTCGGTTCGGAAGAATTGATAAAGACGGTTCGAGCTTCGCTCGAATACCCACGTCCCCGAGGGACCTGGGGCACCCGGTGTATTGCTCTAAAAATGCGCCCGGGGCCGCATGAGGTTAGGCGGCTTGCGGCAGAGATGCGATTAAATCTGGGAGAGCTCTTCGAGGTAGGCCTTGAGGACTTCGCGATTCAGTGTGAGGAAGCCGCAGCGGCCTTCGCGGCGGACCTCGATCAGGCCGGCGGCCTCTAGCTCCTTGATGTGGTGCGAGAGAGTGGGCAGGGTGATGTCCTGGGTCTCCTGCAGTTCACCGCAGGTCATACAGGTCTCGCGGGCGGAGAGGTCTTTCAGCATCTGTACACGACGCGGCTCGGCCAGAGCACGGCCAATCAGGGCGAACTCTTTCGGGTTGAGCGTGACCTTCCGGGATGTCATAACGCGATTATTTCATCTCCCGCGAAGGCGGCTGAGCTGGCGGCGATCTCGCTTCGAAGGACGGCCCTCGTGCTCGAACTCGAAGACAGGCATGGACTTGCGCGCTTCGGCGACAAGAGCGCGGGCGGCTTTGCTCTCCTCACTCTCCTGGTAGAGCGCCTGAGCAACAGCGGCAGGTCCGCGCGCTTCGCTGAGTGCGAGAACGGTCACCTCAAAGGTGCCGCCGTCGTTGGTGATGCGAAGCCGGTCACCTGCTCTTACCTCTCGTGCCGGCTTAGCGGCCTGGCCGTTGGACAGGATACGGCCAAGCTCACAGGCTTTGACGGCGAGAGAGCGGGTCTTGAAGAAGCGCGCGGCCCACAACCATTTGTCGATGCGCACATGCGCGGGGACTGCCATAAGAAACATTCTCGCGCGCCGAAACGTCATTCCGCCAGAGCATTTTCCCTGTAGCTGTAGAGTAGGGATTCCGCATCTATGGGCGTTTTCCGCAATGAAAACGCCGCTGCACTTATCTTCCGGGATACCCAGCAACAGGGAAAATGCTCTAGTGGTGACGAGCCAAACCTCCACACCCTATGCCATGATCGATTCCATGAAGCATGTTAAGCACGCCGCAGTTGCTGCAGTCCTTTGCCTCTCTGCCCCGGCCTTTTCGCAAAGCGTACCGAACTCGAAAACCGCATCGACTCCCGCCCAGCCGACGCGTCCGACCGTGAACGAGCAAGTGACGGTGACGGCCTCGCGGCAGGCCCTGTCACTGGATGCCGGCGCTTCCAGCGTGCGTGTGCTTTCGAATGAAGATCTGGATCGGACTCCGGGATTCACGCTTGATGACCGCTTGAAGCAGGTGGCGGGCTTTCAGCTCTTTCGCAGAACGTCGTCGTGGGTCGCCAACCCCACCTCGCAGGGCATCTCGCTGCGGGGCCTGGGATCGACCGCTGCCTCACGCACACTGGTGCTGAGCGACCAGGTGCCAATGAACGATGCCTTCGGCGGTTGGGTGCACTGGAACGAAGTGCCGCGGATGGCGTTGCAGCAGGTGGACCTGATGCGTGGCGGAGCCTCCGATCTGTACGGATCGTCAGCGATCGGCGGAGCCATCAATGTGACTCCCGAAGTGGCTGGGCCTCTGCGCTATGGAGCGTCGATCGAAGGCGGCGGCTTGAACACAACCGACGGCGATGGCCTGCTGACGGTTGCCAAGGGGCCGTGGAGCGGTTTGGGAGCAGTCACACTCTTTCAGACTGACGGATACAAGTTGACGGCTCCGGCAGCGCGCGGCCCAGTCGATGTACCAGCGTTTGTGCACTGGCAAAGCGGACGTGCCGAGCTGCGGCGCCGTTTCACGAATGAGTTTTCAGGATTTCTGCGGGGCAATCTGCTGAATGAGAACCGCGGCAACGGGACACCGCTGACGACGAATGCGACGCGCCTTTGGCGCTACACCGCGGGCAGCGATTGGAACTCCGCCAATCATGGACGCGCCTTCCTGCGGCTTTACGGAGCGGAAGAGAACTATCGCCAGAGCTTCAGTACAGTGCTTGGCGGGGCTGCGCGCAGCTCAGAGCGTGTGGTGCGCACGCAGAGCGTTCCTTCAGAAGAGCGTGGCTATGCGGCGCAATGGGCGCGTGGATTCGCCGGAGCTCCGGTAACCATTGCTTTCGGTTCGGATCTGCGCGATATCCGCGCAACCAATATCGAGACGCCCTACAGCACCACCGGCGTGGCCCAGGCACAGACAAATACACGGGCGCGGCAGCGCGATACCGGCGCTTATGCGCTGGGTGTGTGGCAGCCACGGCACTGGACGCTACAGCTCTCAGGACGGTATGACCGGTTCTCTATCATCGATCCGCGGCAGATCTCGACACCGGCAGTAACACTGACCGGACGTGGTGAGAATGTCTTCAG
>JAEKKE010000454.1 GCA_019510535.1 Acidobacteriota bacterium | reverse complement strand
TTCGGAGAGCGAAGCTATCCGCACCGGCCAGCACAGCTTCAACGAAGCTCTTCCCCTGATGCTGGTGCGCTACTGCGGTCCGGGACTTCTGGGCCTTGGCATTACCGCGCTGGTTGCAGGCTTCATGAGTGGCATGGCGGGCAACGTCAGCGCCTTCTCCACGGTGTGGACCTATGACCTGTACGGCGCCTTCATGAAGAAGGACGCTCCCGACAAGCACTACGTCATGGTGGGCCGTGCGTCCACGGTGGTGGGTATGTTGCTGTCGGTAGCGACGGCGTACCTGGTGATGAACGCCGCTTCGATCATGGACTACGTGCAGGCGTTGTTCAGCTTCTTCATTGCGCCGTTGTTCGGAACCGTGATCCTGGGCATGCTCTGGAAGCGCAGCACGAACGCCGGCGGCTTCTGGGGTCTGCTGATCGGAACGCTCTCCTCGATCGTCATGTGGATCTGGGTCTATAAAGATCCCGGTGCACTGCGGTATATCGCGCTCTCGCCGGATGCGAAGCCGATGGCAGAGAATCTGTATCGCGCGCTGTGGAGCTGGATCATCTGCGTTGTGGTGACCGTGGTGGTCAGCTATATGGGTAAGGCGAAGTCCGATGAGGAGCTCAACGGGTTGGTCTATGGAGCCACGGTCATCCCTGCCGAGGACGAAGTTCCGCTGTGGCAGCGTCCAATCTTCTGGGCCGGGGTTGTGGCCGTCTTGCTTGTAGTCGTCAATCTCATCTTCTGGTAGGAGGAAGCCTCAATGTCCGGTCAAACGCCTCACCCTAATGTTCATCCGCATCCGGCGTCCTCGTCGGTAACGGCACCGGAGAGCGGCCATCGGTCGCTCTCCATCTGGTTCTTCGTCGGGATTCTCTGCCTGGGCTACGGCCTGGTGCTGCTGCCGATCGGCGCGTACCAGTTCTCGCATCCACCGGCGGTTGTTCTGGCAGAGCTTCACTCCACCTTCTGGTGGGGCCTCGGGATGACGATCTTCGGCGCTTTCTATACGATCCGCTTCCGGCCATAGAGCCTTTTCCCTGTAGGTGTAGCGTAGGGCTTCCGCATCTATGGCGTTTTCCGCAATGGTGAAACCCCGCTGCACTCCTCTTCCGGGATACCCAGTAACAGGGAATGATGCTCTAGCCGGAGGAGGATTGCGTGCCTTAAAATCAAAACGTTTTTATAGGAGTCCGAGTCGTGCATCTACGGAATTTTGCCGCGCCGTGCCTGGCGCTTGCTGCCTGCCTGATCTCTGTTCCTGCACTGACGGCGCAGGACGTTCACGTGAAGGTCTCTCCTGATTCGAAGGGCAACACTTCTAGTACCGACGACTTTCCCACGATTCAGATGGCGATGGATCACGCACCTGATCCCGGCTCGAACGGACGTCTTTATCTACACATCGCTCCCGGCACCTACAAGGAGCGCGTGTGGGTCTCGCGCCGGCGTGCCCATACGACCTTTCTCGGCACCGGCAGCAATCCGTCACAGGTCGTGATCACGGCCGCTCGCACCGGCCCTACGACCGGCGGCACCTTTTTTTCGGAGTCGGTCGAGATCAACGGCGACGACTTCCAGGCCGATAACATCACCTTTGAGAACACGGCGGGCAACACAGGGCAGGCGGTCGCGATTGCTGTCAGCTCCGACCGAGCCATCTTCAAACACTGCCGCTTCCTCGGCGATCAGGACACGCTCTTTGCCGACTTCGGCCGTCAGTACTATGTGGACTCCTACATCGCCGGCGGCGTGGACTTCATCTTCGGCAACGCAACCGCGGTCTTCGATAAGAGCGAGATCCACATCTTCCGTCCCGGTTATCTGACGGCTCAGTCACGAACGACAGCGGAGCAAGCGACGGGCTACGTCATCACCAACTCGAAGGTGACGGCGGAGAATGTCGAAGGCAAGGGGTTCTATCTCGGGCGTCCGTGGCGCGCGTATTCGCGCGTGGTATTCATGCATACGGAGCTGCCGGCAACGTTGAATCCGCAGGGCTGGCAGGAGTGGAGATCGAATGCCGCGGACCTCGCGAAGACTTTCTATGCAGAGTTCGGCAACACTGGGCCAGGAGCAGACATGGCACATCGTCCGTCGTGGACGCATCAACTTACTGCCGCGCAGGCAAAGCCGTTTGAGCCTGCGGCCTTCCTGAAGGGAAGCGATGGCTGGAATCCGGTTGCCGAAGCAGCAAGGCTGCCATAACTAAAAACCGCATCAGGAGCAACAGCCATCATGCCATTCGTACTGTTCCATAAGAGTCTTGCCGGTATCGTGTTGACCGCGGCGAGTGTGCTGGCTGCGCAGAGCCACGTGGATGTACCTCCTGTGGCTGCGGGAGGCGGTGGCGATCCTCGTCCGGAGCAGTACTTCCAGGTGCAGCCTCCGTTTGACAGCGGCAACTTCCTCAAGCCGGGAAATGCATTGACGTCGGCGCAGAGGAAGGCTCGTAACGCAGCGTGGAGGCATGAGATCCGCCGGCAGCTTTATGTTCCGGATCGTCTGCCCGCTCTTGATGCAAAGGTGTGGTCGAGCTTCTCACCGATGCCAGGCGTCGTTGCCGATCGTGTGACCTATGCGTCGGCTGACGGGATGCGTGTTCCGGCGATTGTCTATCGTCCCGATCCGAAGCT
>JAEKKE010000341.1 GCA_019510535.1 Acidobacteriota bacterium | reverse complement strand
CGATGTGGTCCCACGTCGCCCGCGCGTCTTTCTCGCTGACCATCGTCGTCCATGTCTCCCAGGAGTAGAACTCCAGTTTGGGCTCCTGGCCGAACCAGCGGGACATGCCTTCAGCAAAGCCTCGCAGCGTCAGGGCTGCGGCGGAGACGACGTGGAAGCTCTCTCCGAGCGTAACGCTTCTATGCGTCAGCGCCTGCACAAAGGCTTGTGCTACATCGTCGGCATGTACATGGTGTACGGTCTCAAGGCCCAGGTTCGGCAGCGGCAGCGTGGCTCCGCGTGCAAGCGTGGCGAAGACCTCCGGGTTGAAGTTGCCCTGGGGATTGATCGGGTTCCATCCGGTACCGACCAGGTGACCGGGATGCAGCAGAGTTGCGGGGAAGCCCTTGGCCCGTGCCATCCGCAGCAGATAGTCCTCGATGGCGGCCTTCCGGACGCCGTACTCGCCAAATGGCGACCGTGGCGCGTCTTCGGTCGTCGGAACCTGGCAGCTATGACCGTGAATCCAGATGGTGCCGCAGTGCAAGGTCGATGACGGCTTGCCCGTCCAGCTCCGCGATGCGCTCGCCGAAATTGCCGGCGGCCTCTTCCGCGTCACGGTCCAGTACGACATGCTGAACGTACTTCCACGCCTGATCGGGGCGATAGGGGGACTTCACGCCGCGGGTGACACAGAAAACCTCGTACCCCGCGTTCACGAGCCTGGGTGTCAGATAGCTGCCAATATGGCCGGAACCGCCGATGATCACAACGCGCATAGAACGATTGTCTCCGTTTTTCGGGTGCTAGGGTGTGTCATCAAACTCCTGTCGTCAGCGTTGCGAGCGCAAATTTGTCCATACGAGGCGGAGGCCGAAGGCTGTGGCGGGCCCACAGTCGAGGACGACAACGAAGGATGGGCGAATTTGCGCCGCAACCCGAAGGGCCGGGGCAGATTTTCTTCACCCCAGCCAGCAAAGCTGACTGGGGACCCCGATTCCCGATCTCTTCGTCACTCGTCGTTCCAGTAGGCCGGCTACAGTTCTCTCCTCGCTCCTCGATCTCAGAAAAATCTGCTCCCGGCGCTGACGGCAGGAGTTTGATGACACACCCTGGAGACTGCTTGACGATCGCAGGAACCGCTCCATATACTTTGCCTCACATAACGCAATCAATATTGCGTATTATGCAAATAATCTTGCATGGAAGGTCCCGGCAATGAGCATGCCCATACTATCGACTGCTGTCTCCAGATCCGCTTCAGGAGATCTTTCCCTGCATCGCGAGTCGGTGTATCGCGAGGGCATGCTGAAGCTGCTTGCCATTAAGGATTCCGACATCCGCATCCTGACGCTTGAACAGAGCCGCGATGCGGTGGATAAGGGGCTGCACTCCGGCGGCGCCTTCTCGGCCATTCTGCCCATGGTGACTCTCTTCTATGGCGGCTTTCTCCGCCTGGATGTCGAAGACCCCACACGCCGCGGGCAAGACATCTTCACCCTCAGCAAGGGACATGCCGTCGCGGCGATGGCGTCGATCTATGCGGAACTGGGCTACTTCTCCGCCGATGTTCTGAAGAACTCCCGCTCGCACAACAGCCTGCTCAACGGTCACCCCGGCCCGGTCCTCCCCGGAGTTCACATCGCCACCGGCCCCATGGGGCAGGGGATTGGCGTCGCCGAGGGCTTCGCCGTCGCCGGCAAACGCAGCCCGCGTTTCGATTCCTACTGCATGGTGGGCGATGGCGAGCTGCAGGAGGGCTCCTGCTGGGAGGTCATCATGTATGCCTCGCAGCATAACCTCGAGAATCTGTGTGTCCTGGTCGATCGCAACAACGGTCAGCTCGATATCCACGACCGCATGCTTTATCCCATGCCGCCGCTCGCCGATGTCTTCCGGTCGTTCGGTTGGAATGCCTTCAATGTGGATGCCACCAGCTTTGACGGAGTCTTCGATGCATTGACCGCCTTCCGCTACGGCCCGCGGAATGGCAGGCCAACCGTGATCGTCTGCAACTCGAAGAAGGGCTTTGGAGCGTTCTCCGACTTCCTGAATAAGCATAAGGTCACAGTGCCCGATGCTTTGTTCGCGCAGGAAGTGGAGATGCAGCAGAAGCAGCGCACGGCAAGAGTGACGGAATTCCTGGAACTGCTCAATAGAGTCGCGGGCGATGAGTCCCTCCATGAATGGCTGTTGCAGGCGGCTGCCGGCATGAATCTGGCAGTGGATGACAGCAGCCACTTCCTCAGGCAGGTCATCGGCCCGGTCCAGACCAGACGCGTTCCGCTGCGCGACAAGCAAATTCGCTACGATGCGGCGGCTCTTCCCAAACTCGATCGGAACAAAAGCTATAGCGCCGCGGAGATGGTGACGGCGGGCATGAAGGTTTTTGCACGCGATCCACGCGTGGTGTCGATCGACTCCGACCTAGCCTCGACCAGCGGCCTGGAGAGCGGTATTGCCGCTGTTGACCAGGCACGTGCCCTCAACGCCGGTGTCGCCGAAGCAAACATGATGTTGATGTCAGAGGGATTTGCAGCGCTGGGCTACAACACCTGGTGCAGTACCTTCTGCCCCTTCTTCAACTGGCAGGTGCTTCGCCGCATTGCTGTCGGTCATCAGGAACGTCTGGAGGCGATGGAGGCGGCAGATGGCTGGTTGAGCGAAGGCCACGGCCTCGATATCACCTTCCTGGCCACCGCCGCTAACTTTGAGACCCGGACCAACGGCGCCACCCACATGGGCAACGATGACGCCACTACTTTCGATGCGGTCGCGCATCTGAAGATCATCGATGTCTCCTGTCCGCAGCAGATGCTCTCCATCATGAGGTGGGTGATGGAAGGGAATAAGGGCCTGGTGTATGTGCGGGTGATGCGTACACCCTCGGCGGTGCTCTATGACGGCGACTACGAGTTTGAGTATGGCAAGGGCAACGTCCTGCGGCAGAGTGAAAGCGATCGCGCCATCGTGATCAGTGCCGGCAGGGGAGTGCATGAGGCTCTTGGAGCCGCCGATCTGTGCGAGAAGGCCGGCGTGAACGTGATGGTGGTTGATATGCCATCGGTCGATGATGACCTCCTGTTGCGGTTGTATGAGACCGGCCTTCCTATCTTCTTCGCAGAGCAGAACAACGGATATCTCTGGCAGAACTTCTTGAAGGTGCTCTATCGTCATCGCGGTTCGGCCAGGCTCGATTCGCTCAACCGGGTCTTCACGGTGAACACGCTCGATGCAGACGGCAACAAACAGTTCATCCACTCAGCCACCTATGAGGAACTCGTCGAGGTCTTTGGTCTGACACCCGCAAAGATCGCGGCAACGGTACAGCAGGCAGTTGCGCGCGGATAAAGCGAGATCCGGATAGGAGATCTATGGCAGTCAAAGTGATTCATGAGAGCGCGGTCGAAGAGCTTGATCTCCCCGGCAGAAATCTGCGCTGGGTGGTGACGCCGAAGAACACTGACGCGAAGTACTGTTCGATGGCGGTCATCCGCGTAGCTCCCGGAGAGAAGGTACGCCCGGCACACTCACACCCGGATGGGGAAGAGGTGATCTACATCCTCAGCGGCCACGGCCGCGTGCTGGTCAATGGGGAGGTCGCGGAGGTGCAGACCGGCTCAGCGGTTCTCTTTCCCCAGGGCGAGATCCATATGCTGCAGAACCTCTCCGATGTGGAGATGAAGGTCGCTTGTTTCTTTGCTCCGCCGGCGAGTCTCAAGAACTACGCCTTCTTTGAAGACGTGGACTTCCCAGATGCAGGTTGAACCTGTTCTCTAATCACTAAATCCTGCAAACAAAGCTAACGGTGCCCCATCCATCGCGACCGCGATTGGTGAGATGTTCGAGCGTAGCTCGAATCGGTGGGAGCCGTGGGCTTCAGCCCACGGTCTGCGCTCTAGAAAGAACTGGGCTTTAGCCCTGGGTCTTTTCTCTAGGATCAGGACAAAGCCCGGGCCTAAAGCCCATTCTTCATTTCGTGCTTTATCAGCGGGCTGAAGCCCGCTGAACACCCCAGCCAGCAAGCTGGCCGGGGACCCCGATGCTCCCACCCAACTACCGTCAACCGACGGGCTGATGTGCGCTGTTGCATGGGTGTATCCCGCATGGTCTCCAAAGCCTCTGAACTGCGCGCTGGCGTGCAGTTTTTCGAAACTCCAAGTCCGCAAAAATTGCATAAATTCACCTCTCGACAATGGCACATCCGGGTGCTAGGATGGCTCCGTTTCTAAAATAGCGTTTGCATAATACGCAATGTAGATTGCGATTTGCGCCACGCAGCCATATTCTTCGAGGCTCGATATAAATGAGACGGTTGAACCTGTTTGCAGCAGCTTCCGCATTGTTCGTCAGCGTATCCGCGCTTGTCGCGCAGTCCCCAAGCTTTGCTCCTGACGGCACCTTTGCGGGCTCGTCTCTGTCTGGATGGCAGCAGGTGGGCAGCGCACAATGGTCTGCCTCGAATGGAGAGATCACCGGTACAGGCACCGGCCTGCTGATCTTCAATAAGCCTGCACAGGACAGCGCCGTTTATCTACAGTTCCGCTGCGAAGGTGAATGCAACGCGGGCATCGTGATGCGCACTACGAAAGGCGCAAGCGGGGTGAGCGGAGATCTACTCTCGATCCGGCCGCAGGAGCTCGCCGGCTACCACGCGACCTTCGATGAATCCGGCAAACTTGCAGAGCACACCCAGCTTCGCCTTGCTGGCGGTCAGATCCGTTTTGCGCCTCCTCCGCCTGCTGCCGGCGCGCCCGCTCGCCGTTTCACTCCCCCTGAGCCCCTGCCAATGCCTGCCGGCGCAATGGCGCCTTTACAGCGGCCGGTGCATGGCCTGCGCAATGGTGAATGGAACGACTTAGAGGTGCTTCTGGATGCCGATATCCTGCGGGCGTTCTTCAACGATGGCGGAGACGCCGTAAGCGTTGCGACCGAGAACATGAACGGCTACGGCCCGTTCGCGCTCTATGTCGGTGGAGGGACCGTACACTTCCGCGCCATCGCTTATAAGGACATTGCGGTCAAGACGCAGCCCAAAGAGCAGGTCAGCCCCAACTTTCACATGCAGCGGATCAACGAGTTCTACTACGGCTGGTCGGCTGCGGCCGCTGATTTCAATCACGATGGCAAGCTCGATATCGTCTCTGGCCCTTTCATCTACTTCGGACCTGACTTCACCCAGTCACGCGAGATCTATCCCGCACAGATCGTGAACGCCTCCACCAACTACTCGATGGAGGACTGGGTGCAGCACGCCGCGGACTTCACCGGCGATGGCTGGCCCGATGTGGTGACGACCAGTCACGCCGATGGTGGCAAGACGGGAGCCGTGCTTTATGTCAATCCAAAAGGAGAGTCACGGCGCTGGGAGAAGCTTACTGTCGTTGCACCCATCGACAGTGAAGAGACCGTGCTGGCGGATGTCGACAAGGACGGCAAGCCGGAGCTGGTGTACATGGGTGGCGGCTACATGTGCTACGCCAAGCCGGATCCATCGAACCCCACCGGCAAGTGGGTTGTTCACAAGGTCAGCGAGCATGGCCCCTGGCCAGCGCATGGCGTAGGCGCCGGTGATGTAAACGGCGATGGGCGTATCGATGTCGTCGGCGCCTATGGCTGGTGGGAACAGCCTGCTCAGAACGATGCCGACACCAAGTGGATCTATCATCCTGCTCCTTTCGGCAAGTGGGGACGCACCTCCGCCGGCGGCGCGAAGATCGGCGTCTACGACATCAACGGTGACGGACTCCCCGATGTTGTCACCTCCATGCAGGCGCATGGATGGGGTATCAGTTGGTTCGAGCAAAAGAAGTCTGCCTCCGGTGAGATCACCTTTATCCCGCACGAGGTCATGGGCCATCTTCCATCCGAGAGCGCAGGCGGTGTGGTCTTCACCGAGCCGCATGCCTCCACGATTGCAGATGTGGACGGAGACGGTATTCCGGACTTCGTCGTGGCCAAGCGCTACTGGTCACATCTGGATGACTTCTATGATCCCGATCCCTACGGTCCGCCGGTGCTGTACGTCTACCGCACGGTTCGCGATAAGAAGAGTCCCGGCGGAGCGCGCTTTGAGCCGGAGCTGGTTCATAACCTCTCCGGCGGTGGATCGGATGTTCTTGCTGTCGACCTGAAAGGCGACGGAAATATCGATCTCGTCACCTCCACGCGGAGCGGCACTTACATCTTCTGGGGAACAAGAAAGCAGAAGAAGACCGGCAGTCAGTAGTCGGCGATCGGAACCATTAATTCATTTCTGGTGCGACATCGCAAGAGCAACTGAGTAACCGGCGCTTGTAGCAAGGCAGTTCGAAAAAACAAACCGGGGCCGCAACGGATACGGCCATTTCGGAGGAACGCAATGAAAGGTATCAAATTAGCACTCCTGTGCACGCTCCTTTTGTGTCTGGTGGGGATCGCTCCTCACGCATGGGCACAGAGCGCTGCCGGATCTGTGGTGGGGACGGTCACTGACACGAGTGGATCGGTAATGCCCGGCGCCCAGGTGACACTGACAAACAATGCAACCGGCGACAAGAAGGTCGTAGCCACTGCTGACAACGGCGACTTCCAGTTTCTGTCTCTGATTCCAGGCGAGTACACGCTTTCGGTTGAGAGAAGCGGCTTCAAGCGCTACACCCACAACCCCGTCGAGGTGCAGGTCGCTCTGGCAACCCGTGAGAATGTAGAGCTCGCAATTGGTGAGACGACGGAAGAGGTCACCATCACCTCGCAGGCACCGATCATTCAGTCGGAGAATGCATCTCTCGGCCAGGTCGTTCAGGGCAAAGCCGTGACCGAGATTCCGCTGAATGGAAGAAACGTGCTGGCGCTGGTCGGCCTTGTCCCCGGCGTGGTTCCGCAGGGCAGCTCGTCAGGTAACCTGACCGGCCAGAATGTATTCGCTGCAGGGAATTATCAGATCGGTGGCGGCAGCGCCAATCAAAGCTCCACCCTCTATGACGGTGCGCCGGTGAACGTCTCCTATGGCAACGCCACTATCCTCGTGCCGTCGCAGGACGCTGTGCAGGAGTTCCGCGTTCAGACCAGCAACAACACTGCCGAGTACGGGATGTACACCGGCGGCGTCGTCAACATCGCCAGCAAGTCAGGTTCGAATAAGATTCACGGAACGGTATACGAGTACGTTCGCAACACGATCTTCAACTCGACCCCGTACTTCGCGAAGCATACGGATGTTCCGGCAAACGTTCTGGGCAAGAATCCGTACCACCAGAACCAGTTCGGTGGGAATATCGGCTTCCCGATCTTCAAGGATAAGGTCTTCGGATTCTTCGACTACCAGGGCTACCGGCAGGCGCAGAAGCGCCTCTATAACTACACGGTACCGACGGTAAAGATGCGCACAGGCGACTTCAGTGAACTGTGCACTCTCAACTCATCGAACGGCTTCTGCAACAATGCGTCAGGCAGCCCGGCTTCGGTAGCCACCGCGGGGCAGATCTACGATCCATGCGGCGGCACTGCATCGGCAGGCCAGGGATGCCCTGGTTATACCGGCCCGCGCACGCCATATCCGAACAACATCATTCCGCAGGCTCGCTGGAGCAAGGTAGCCACCAACCTGCTGGCCTTCCCGTACTATGCGCAGCCCACACGTTCCGGTGTGACCAACAACTTCGTAGCCTATGCCGGTTCCGGTGGCACGAACGATCAGTACAACGGCCGCGTCGATTTCAAGATCGGCGATAAGCAGAATCTCTTCGGCCGTTATACGCAGTGGAACTCAAACAACGCCGCATCGGATCCGTACAAGAATGGTCTTCGTTCCGGCGATCCCATTTCGCCCGAGTCGTTCAAGACTTACCAGACCGTTGTCGGTGACTCGTACATGTTCAGCCCGACTTTGGTGGGCGATCTGCGGCTCTCCTTCACTCGCTGGAACTACGTACGTACGCCTGGAACCCTGGGGTATGACGAGACCAAACTCGGTTTCCCGTCGTACATGGGAACTATCTCCGGTCTGAACAATGTGCCGAGCTCGACCACGGTGCCCGCAATTGCGTTGTCGAACCCGACGGTCAACGGCATTGGTACCGGCTATATCTTCTCCGTCAATAACAACTACGTCATTGCTCCGACCATTACGAAGACCATCAGAACCCACACCATCAAGGCCGGTGTGGACCTGCGCCGCATGGAGATGAAGTACTTCCAGAACAACAGCCCCGGCGGATCGTTCCAGTTCAATACCTTCATGTCTTCGTTTGGAAACAACGCGGCCGGTGGACATCCCTTCGCCTCGTTCCTGATGGGCTACATGGTCGATCAGGCATCGTCTGCAAGTGTGGTGCAGATTGCGCCGCCGACGTTCAGCACCATCTACTACCAGGGCTACTACGTGCAGGACAACTGGAACCTGACCCCACGGCTGACTCTGAACGTCGGTCTGCGGTATGAGATTCCGGGTACGTTCCGCGAGAGCAACAACCTGATCGCGACCTTCAATCCCAACGAGGTGAATCCGGTTCTGGGTAACATTACGATCAATGGCCGGGCAGTCACCGGAGCCTATGATCTTGTCTCTCCAGGACAGGGAACCCGCAACGAGCACTTCACCAACTTCTCCGGACGTCTCGGCCTGGCATGGAGACCCGATGACAAGACGGTCGTTCGCGCCGGATGGGGCAAGTTCGTGATTCCGGCAATCCTGCAGTTCCCGGAGTCGCCGGTGCAGTCCCCGCTCTCCTACATCACTAACAATCCGGTTACCACGTTGGACTCAGGCAAGACTCCGAACGCTACGCTGGATAATCCGTTGCCGAGCGGCATTACGCCCGCTCCCGGCCGCGGAGCCAACTACCAGAACCTGCTGCTCGGCGGCTCCGCAAATGCGCTGCAGAAGGATGAAGAGAACGGCGCCACCTACCAGTGGAACTTCGCCATCCAGCGTCAACTGCCTCTGGGAGTTGCACTCGAAGCTGCCTATGCCGGTCTGCATGGCTCTCACCTGCCGAACAGCCACAGCATCAACCAGGTCGCGGCCTCGTATCTGAATCAGGCGGCGAGTGACCCCAACTGCGTGGGCTCAACTGCAAACCTGTCGAGCGCGTGCTTCCTCACCAAGACGGTTCCGAATCCGTTCAACAGAGCAGCGTTCAATCAGGGCTCACAGCAATATGCCACCATTAACTCCACGCAGCTCTATCGTCCGTTCCCACAGTATGGAGCCATCTCCAACACGGGTAACTATGTGGGCGTCAGCAACTACAACGCACTGCAGATGAAGATGGAGAAGCGCTTCACTTCGGGCGGAGTGCTGCTCGGCTCGTATACCTTCTCGAAGCTGCTGGCCAATACTGAGTCGCTGACCTCCTGGCTTGAGGCAACCGGAGCTCCCGGCTATCAAAACAACAACGATCTGGGGGGAGAGTACGCTCTCTCCGGCTATGATTCGCGCCAGCGTCTTACCGTGAGCTACGTCTACTCACTGCCATTCGGCCGCGGACAGCACTTTGCGTCCGGTGTCAGCGGCGTGATGGATAAACTGGTCTCCGGCTGGGGCTTCAATGGTGTAACGACCTTCCAGAAGGGCTATCCGCTGGGACTCTCCATGGCCTCAAACACCGTCAGCACTTACTCGCTGGGCGGTACGACACGTCCGAATGTGGTCCAGGGTTGTTCCAAGGCGGTCGGAGGAAGTGTGCAGTCGCGGTTGGGAGATAAGTTCTCTAACAGCGGCTACTTCAACACCTCATGTTTCGTTGCTCCGGGCAACTTCAAGTTCGGCAACGAATCCCGTACCGATAACACGCTACGTGCTCCAGGCATAGCGAACTTCGATCTCGCTTTGTTCAAGGACACACATATGACCGAGCAAGTGATCTTGCAGCTTCGTGTCGAGTCGTTCAACCTGTTCAACCGTGTTCAGTTCGGCGCGCCAAATACCTCCATCGGTTCGGCGCAGCAGGGACAGATCACAACCCAGGTGAACGAGCCCAGGCTGCTGCAGCTCGCCGCCCGCATCAACTTCTAAGACGTTGTACGCCCCCTGTAATGCCGTGTCGCGAAAGCGGCACGGCTATTTTTTTGTTTTGGGTGGATTTTTTGATTTCAATGAAGAACAAGCCCATAAAGCAGGTCCTTCGCTACGCTCAGGATGACAGACCCTATGGTCTATCGAGACATTTCGGCGATAGTACACACTCGTT
>JAEKKE010000438.1 GCA_019510535.1 Acidobacteriota bacterium | reverse complement strand
TCACTTCACTCTCGCTCGATGGGGCGCTCGATACAGCGCGGAACTTCAACTTCACAGGCCGCGAACGCATCATCGCCGACCGCCTGCAGCGGGAGGTCATCGAGCGGCTGGAGTTCCTGAATGCCGTCGGCCTCAGCTATCTCTCACTGGATCGTTCGGCGGCGACTCTCTCCGGCGGCGAGGGCCAGCGCATTCGCCTGGCGACCCAGATCGGCTCTCGCCTGCGCGGCGTGCTCTACGTGCTGGACGAGCCTTCCATCGGCCTGCATCAGCGCGACAACCAGCGCCTGATCTCCGCACTTGAAAGCCTGCGGGATATCGGCAATACCGTCCTGGTCGTCGAGCATGACGAAGACACCATCCGCAAGGCCGACTACGTCATCGACATCGGTCCCGGTGCCGGCAAGAACGGCGGACATCTCTTACTGCAGGGCACACCGCAGCAGATGATGGAAGACCCGCATTCGCTGACCGGTCTGTATCTATCGAACCAGATCGCCATCTCCGCCCGCACGGAGCCACGCCCCCTGACCGGCAAGTGGGTCGCCGTGGAGGGCGCCCGGGGCCACAACCTGAAGGATGTCACTGTGAAGGTCCCGGTCGGCATTATGACGGTGGTGACCGGCGTCTCCGGTTCGGGCAAATCGACCCTGATCAATGACACGCTCTACCGCGCCCTCGCGCAGAAGCTCTACGGCAGCCGCGAAGAGCCTGAGCCATACAAGTCGATCAAGGGTTTCGACGAGTTCGATAAGGTCATCCAGATCGACCAGTCCCCTATCGGACGATCTCCACGGTCCAATCCGGCGACATACACAGGCGTCTTTACCGCCATCCGCGACCTCTTCGCCATGCTGCCGGAGTCGCGCGAGCGCGGCTACAAGGCCGGCCGTTTCAGCTTCAATGTGCAAGGCGGACGATGCGAAGCGTGCCAGGGTGACGGCCAGCGGCGCATCGAGATGAACTTCCTGCCCGACGTCTATGTGCAGTGCGAGGTCTGCAACGGCCGCCGCTACAACCAGGAGACACTGGCGGTGAAGTTCAAGGGCTACTCCATCGCCGACATCCTCGACTTGGCGATCGAAGACGCGCTGCCCATTCTGGAAGACATTCCCAACGTCAAAACCAAGCTGCAGACGCTGGTGGATGTTGGCCTTGGCTACATCCATCTGGGCCAGTCCGCCACGACGCTTTCGGGCGGCGAGGCGCAGCGTATGAAGCTGGCCCGCGAACTGTCAAAACGGCAAACCGGACGTACGATGTATATGCTCGACGAGCCGACGACAGGACTACACTTCGACGATGTGCGCAAGCTGCTGGAGGTTCTGCACCGGCTTGCTGACCTTGGCAATACAGTCCTGATCATCGAGCACAATCTCGATGTCATCCGCAACGCCGACTGGATCATCGATATGGGACCCGAAGGCGGTACGGGCGGCGGCACCGTGGTGGCTGCCGGCACGCCATCTGAGGTCGCAAAGGTCAAAGGATCGCATACGGCCGGATTCCTGATGCGCTACTTCGCGCCGGCGGCAAAGCCCGGAAAGAAGGCCAGGAAGTGAGCGAAATAGACAAGGACCGGGCGGAAGAGAACTTCCGGCGTCTGGAAGAAGCTCTGCAGGAGCGGCTTCCGGTGGTCCGCCAGCCACATCTTGGCTACGGCGTCGCCTTTGCTGCTTCTGCTTTCCTCTTACTGATAGTCGCAACTCTGGTCCTGTCAGCTGTCATTGGAAGCCACGACGGCAAGCTACAGAGGGATAGCTTCGAGAAAATCGCGAGTCTGCCTCGCATGTCCGTTTATGCCATGGGGATCGGCTATCTCGGCACCTTAGTCTGGAGCTTCTTTCTTTACCCTCACTTCTGGAAGCGGCCCTACTTCGATGTGCTGCAGTGGAACTTCGCGGCAGTGCGCCGTTACTGGCCTCTTCTGGTCATGGGCGGAGTAGGTCTGTCCGTCGCTGCTGGGATTGCGGAACGCTTTGTCTCTGTGCCGGATACCGCGCCGATGAATGCCTTCTTCAAAGATCGTGCCGATCTATGGCTGATCACGATCTTCGGCTCCACTGTCGCGCCTTTCTTCGAAGAGATGATGTTCCGCGGCTATTTTCTGCCCGGCGTAGCCATTGCCTTCGACTGGCTGCGGCTTGAACGCTCGGATGCAGCCCGCGCTCACTGGGAATCGAGCAGCACGGTCAGTCTGCAGGCGGTGATCTTCTCGGGCATCTTTACCAGCATTGGATTTGCTGCCCTGCATGCCACTCAGTTAGCCAACACCTGGGGTGCGGTGTTTCTTCTCTTCTGCGTCAGTTGCGTTCTTACCAGCGTCCGCGTGCGGCTGAACTCTCTGGCTGCCTCTACGCTTCTACACGCTTCGTACAACGCCACGCTCTTTATGGTGACCTTCATTGCTACCGGTGGCTACCGGCACCTGGAGAAGCTGCAGCGGTAGGGCATCTCATCCAATGGTTACACGCGCCAGGTTCTACAATCTCCATAGACATGAACGAGCGCGACGCCCTCCTGAACCTGATCGCCACCCTCTCCTTCCGCCTGGGCGATTTCACGCTCTCCTCCGGCGCTAAGTCGGATTACTACATCGACTGCCGCATCACCACGCTGCACGCCGAGGGTGGCCGTCTGACCGGCCTGGTGCTCTACG
>JAEKKE010000340.1 GCA_019510535.1 Acidobacteriota bacterium | reverse complement strand
GGGATTATTCCTCCTCGCCCGAGACGCTTGATGAGCGTCTCGACGCGATCCGCGACGAGCATTTCCCTTCTCTCTCGCAAAAGAGGGAGTAAAGCACAAAACGTCCAAAGACAGCCTTTCTTCGAACCAACATTGTTCGGAGCACCTTTGTTTTGTCATTTCGTAGCGAGGCGGAGAAATCTGCTGCTCTACCGATACTGTCCCGGCACCCCCCGTCTACCCCCTTGTTAAACAAGAAAGCCCGCCATCCGGCGGGCTTCTTACGTCATGCAGAGAACAAAGTCCTACACACACCCGCCGGCAATTGACGGAATCAGCATGATCTCATCCCCGTCTTCAAAGGTGTGCGACTCTCCGCCGAGGAAGCGGATGTCTTCATCGTTCACATAGACATTGATGAACGGGCGCAGCTTGCCCTGCTCGTCCTTGATATGCGCACCAAGAGCCGGGAACTTCACGCCCAGGTCATCGACCAGACCCGGCAGATTGGTGGCGGCGGAATCAACTTTCTTCACGCCATCGGTGTGGCGGACAAAGGCGGTCGGCAAAAGTACTTTGATTGACATTTGAATCTTCCCTGCTCTTTCTGTTTCTCGTACCTACTGAGCATCAGCCCAGCGAACTGAGCCCCAGCTCGGCACTACTGAGCTACCAGCTCGGCCTCTTCCGCGGGCAGACCATCCAGCTCCCGCAGATAAGCGTCGAACTCGGCCAGCCGCGGCTTCACCGCGCGTCCGATGTCGTAGCGGCCCTGCAGCACATCTGTGGTCTTCAGGCCGTTGCCCGTGATGCAGACCACCGTCGTCTCGTCCTTACCGATGCGTCCCTGTGCGAAGAGCTTCGCAGTCACAGCAGTGGTCACGCCGCCTGCCGTCTCGGTGAAGATACCTTCGGTCTCTGCCAGTTCCTGAATGCCGGAGACGACTTCGACGTCAGAGACATCCTCACCCCAGCCGCCGGTATCGCGGATCAAACGGGCCGCGTATGGGCCGTCCGCCGGGTTACCGATCGCCAGCGAGCGGGCGATCGTGTTCGGTTTCTGCGGCTCGTGGCGCTCAAGGTTGTTCTTCACCGCGTGGGTAATCGGCGAGCAGCCCGTAGCCTGCGCTCCAAAGAACTTCACGTGCTTGGCCTCGACGATGCCGAGATACACCAGCTCGTCGAAGGCCTTCTTGATCTTGCGGATCAGCGATCCACCGGCCATCGGCACCACGACGTTGTCGGGCAAGCGCCAACCGAGCTGCTCGGCGATCTCATATCCCATCGTCTTCGATCCCTCAGCGTAGTAAGGCCGCAGGTTCACATTGACGAAGCCCCAGTTGTACTGGTCGGCGATGAGCGAGCACAGGCGGTTGACGTGATCGTAGTTGCCGTCAATGCGCACCAGGCGTGCGCCGTAGATCAGCGTGTTCAGAATCTTTGCCGGCTCAAGGTCAGCCGGAATCAGGATGCAGCTCTTCAGGCCCAGGCGGGCGGCCTGCGCTGCGACTGAGTTTGCCAGGTTGCCGGTCGAGCTAGCGCCGACGGTATCAAAGCCGAAGTAGCGGGCATTGGCCAGCGCCACGGCGACGACACGGTCCTTGAAGCTCAGCGTCGGGAAGCAAACGGCATCGTTCTTCACGTAGATATCGGAAGCTCCGAGACGCTTGCCCAGATTGTTGGCCTTGACCAGCGGAGTGAAGCCAACCGGAAGATCGGGCTGGAAGCCTTCAGGAATGGGAAGCAGCGCACGATAGCGCCAGATGCTTGCCGGCCCGGCAGCGATGGACTCCCGGGTCACGCTGCCCTTCACCGCGTCCAGGTCGTAAAAGACTTCGAGCGGCGAAAAGCACTCATCGCAGATAGAAAGCGGCTGGTTGCCATAGCTCTTGCCGCACTCTTTGCACTTCAGATCGTAGGGCGCACACGCACCGGAAGACATAGGGCCTTGCTCTCCATGTGGCGGAGGGCTTTGCGTGTGACCTGTCTCTCTTGGATGGCGCCCTTAACTCAGGAACGAGGAGGCGCGGGGTGGGAACTTGCAGCTTTCCTACTCCGAATCTCATGTTCCCTGTCGCCAGGAGAGAGTTGACACCGGTACGCCTTTGTTCTGTCCGGTTGTCGTGGTGTCACAGGGCTCGTCCCTCAACCACTCTTCATGAAATTCGCGCTTGCCCTTGCGGGCTAGCTTGAATGTATTGTTTGTACCACGCCACAAGGCGCCAGACAAGCCATGCCCTCATCCAACGGCGGCTAAGTGCAGTGAATTGCAGGAAAACCGTTCTTTTCGGTTTATTCTTCCGCCATGCTGAAATTCCTGGTTCGCACTGCCGCCTTTGCGGCCCTAGCCGCTGCTTTTGCGTCCGTAGCCACGTTTCCCCTCGCCGCCCAGGAGGCTCCGTCGAACCCCGACGGCAAGGTAGCCGCCAAGTCCGCCTGGCTCACGCTCACGCCCCAGCAGAAGTCCGATGTCTTCGCCTTCGCCGAGCCCTACAAGGACTACCTTCGGCACGCCAAGAGCGCTGGCCTCTCGACCGCGGAGTTCCTCCGTCTGGCCAAAGCAGCAGGGTTCACCGAATTCACCTCCGCTTCCCAGATCAAGCCCGGAGCCAAACTCATCTTCGACAATCGCGATCGTGCCGTGGTCTTTGCCGTCATCGGCTCCGACCCGGTAGAAACGGGCACACGCATCGTCGCCACTCACCAGGACTCTCCACACCTGAACCTGAAGTCCCGTCCGGTTGTTGGAGCTCCAGGCTCGGTTGCACTGCTGAAGACCACGCTCTACGGCGGCATCAAGAAGTACCAGTGGTCGAATCTTCCGCTGGCCCTGGTCGGCCGCATCGACACCACCGACGGCCGGCATCTGCAGGTGAATATCGGCTTCGCTCCCGGCGATCCTGTCTTCGTGATCGCCGACGCCGCGCCTCACTCCGACTCACTGCTCCGCACACGCACCTACACCACGGTCCTCGCGGGGGAAGAGATGAATCCGGTGGCGGGTTCGATTCCCAGCGAGAAGAACTCCGTTGCCGACCAGGTGATGGCCGCGCTGCGTGGGAAGTTCAATATCAAGGACGAGGATCTGGTTGCCGCTGAACTGGAGCTTGTTCCAGCAACTCAGCCGGCCGACGTCGGTATCGACAATGGCCTGACCGGAAGCTGGGGCCAGGATGACAAAGCGCTCAGCTACGCGGCGTCACGCAGTATCTTCGATCTGAAGGGCACGCCGAAGAAGACCGCGATGGTCTACGTCACCAACTTCGAAGAGGTCGGCTCCATCAACAACACCGGCGCTAACTCGCAGTTTCTCGATACCGTCTTTACCGAGCTGATGGACGCGCAGAAGAAAGGCGCTTCAGCACTCGATGTCCGTCACGCGCTACGCAATGCCGCCGTTCTCTCGGCTGATTGCAATGACGGCGTGAACCCGCTCTTCCCGGGTAACTCAGAAGCATCGAACGCAGCAGTTGTCGGCTATGGCGTGACCATCAAGCGCTACGGCGCAGGCTTCGATCCAAACGCGGAGTTCACTGGCCGCATCATCGCTCTCCTCGACAAAAACAACATCGCCTGGCAGACGCAGACGCCTCGTGTTGAAGTTGGCGGCGGAGGCACTATCGGAGGCTTCCTGTCGGCGCGCAATATGGAAGTGCTGGACGTAGGCATTCCACTGCTCAGCATGCATGCAACCTACGAGATGAGCTCGAAGGTAGACCATTGGTCCATCTATAAGTTCTTCGGGGCCTTCTACGGCATGGAGTAAGTGGGCAACGTTAGCCCTAATTCGGCTTGATGATCTCTTTCACGCCTTCGACAAAGCTCGCCGGATCGAACTCCGTACGCAGAATCTCATCAGGACAATCCGTCATCAGAGCCACGCGCCAGTTGCACACGAAGGCTATAAGCTGCTCAGGCTGCGCCGCCCTCAGCTCACTACAGAGTGCTTCAGCTTCGGCGATACCGCGCTCACCTTCCACATCAATCAATACGAGGTCGTAGAGCTTCTGCCAGAAGCTCGAACGTCCCTCGTCCGCGCTCATAACCGAATCCACCTCATAGCCTGAAAGGCGGAGGATCTGGTCGCGCAGAGGACGCAGCATGTCTCGTCTGCAGACATGCAGGACAGCTTTCCGGCGGGGTGAATCCATAAGGGAGGCCTTTCGCAATAGAAGCGTCAGGCCAGGACTTCGGACTTCTCTTCTGCGGATCCAGTATGAGCGGGAAGCGCCGGCATAGGCACCAGCAGATCTTCCTTACGCATCACAAGAGTGGTGGCGTTCAGGCTGGCAAGTTCAAAACCATGACCATGAGTAATCGCGTCCGTTGGGCAAGCCTCAACGCAGTACCCGCAGAAGATGCAACGGTTGTAATCGATGTTGTAGACCTTGGCGTACCGCTCCGAAGAGCTGATGCGCTTTTGCTCGGTGTTGTCCGCCGCTTCGATGAAGATGCAGTTGGAGGGGCAGGCGGCAGCGCACAGGAAGCATGCCACGCACTTCTCCAGACCGTTCTCGTCACGCTGCAACTGGTGCTTGCCGCGGAAGCGCTCCTGGAACTGAGCGCCGCGCATCGGTCCGGGACCGTCGGGGTAATTTTCTACCTCGGTGGGCTGCAGCATTTCCCTGAAGGTGATGCTCATGCCTTTGGCAATCGCGGCGACGTTGCTGACGATGGACATAGTTTGAGTATATGCCACACGGGGGTTACGCTGGTATCCGCTATGCGCCCAGTCATCCTTGCTCTCGCCTGCGTTTTCATCGCCTTGCCCGCCTTCGCCCGGACGGCAGCCAAGACCGCAGCCCAGACCGCGCAGCAGCCTGCAATGGGCCATGCGCACGAAGCCACCACTCTCTCTACCTCCCTTACAGTAACCGGCCCGACCGGCAAGGTACTGAAGGTGTCGCCGGAAGACCTGAAAGCCATGCCGCACAAGTCTGTAGAGGTCTTTAACGAGCACAGCAAGGCGAAGGAAACCTACACCGGTGTTCCCCTCACGGAGCTGCTGAAGCAGGTCGACGCGCCTACCGGAGAAAAGCTCCGCGGCAAACTCTATCTGTTGGGAGTCATCGCCGAGGGCACAGATCACTATCGCGTGCTCTATTTCCCTGGCGGAAGTAGATTCCGCCAACCACACCGGCGATGTCCTGGTCGCCGACCAGATCGACGGGAAGCCCATTGCCGCCGACGGAGCTTTCAAGCTGGTCTCCACGGAAGAGAAGCGGCCCGCACGCTGGGTCCGGAATCTGACCGCTGTCACGGTCAAGGCTGTCGAGTAGTAGCCTCGACCCTCTCCAACACCTCAAGCGTGAACTGCGCAACCGCGATCTCACCGCGCAGGACAGCGTCCAACGGAAACCAGGCCGCATCTGCTGCGTCATCTCCGCAGAGCAGCTCGCCTCCCATAACCTCGCAGAGGAAGTCCACCAGAACGTAGTGGTACCGGACGCGTTCTTCTTCACGGAAGATCCGTTCCAGGGTCTCCGCATGCCGCACCACACGGACGTCCAGCCCGGTCTCCTCCCTAACCTCGCGGACCACCGCGGCTTCCAGGTGCTCTCCCAGCTCCAACCGGCCGCCAGGCAAAGACCACTCGCCTTTGAGTGGCTCGCGTCCGCGTCGCACCAGCAAGACGTTGTCGTCCTGAAAGACGATAGCCCCTACCCCAACGACAGGAGCGCCGGGGTACTCGCGTGTGTCGCTCATTTCAGGGGTTTGCCGAACTCTTCGCAGAAGACGGTATGGGAGAACGGGAAACGTCCGCCATTGAACTTGTCAGGCCCCTGCATCCGCCCGAGCGCCAGAACAGCGACAACCCAGTAGCTCATGGGCAGGCGCAATACCTCATGCACCTTTTCCTGCTCGAAGCCTTCCATCGGAGCCGTATCGTAGCCCAACACCTCGGCCATCAGCAGCATGTGGGTGAAGGCCACCATGACCTGCTTGTTCAACCAGCCATGCATCTGGTCGGAGTTGAACTCGGCGAAGTAGTGCGGAATGCTCTCACGCGATGCCGCGGCCAGGCTCTCGGACATGCCACCGCGAAGCCCGGAGTTGATTACTTCGTCCAGATCCTTCCGCCAGGCATCCGCGTCGCCGCAGGCGACAATCACGGCGCTGGCCTCCTCCACCTTGGCCTGGTTGAAACATGCTCCGCGCAGGCGCCGCTTCTGCTCCGGCTGCTGCACGACGATGAAACGCCAGGGCTGCAGGTTATAGCTGCTTGGGGCCTGCAACCCCGCTTCCAGAATCTTCCGCAGGTCGTCCGGCGGCATCGGCTCGCCGTCAAAGCTTTGGCTTGCACGGCGCTCACGAATCGCCTGGGCGAGTGATTTGATCTCGGCGCGGCTCATACGTTCCTGTTCTTCTGCTCCCTCAAAAACGTGGCCGTGGCCCGTACTGCTCAGCGCAGGTTCTCCATCGGCTCTTCGGTGGCAAATGGGCTTGCCCCCGGAGACTCCGATGATACCCAGACTCCATGAAATGCTGAACGAAGCTCAGGATACGCGAGGACGAGCGTTCGTGCAGCCTCAGAGTTTCGTTTGCGGGTCGCGGCGGCATCACCGGCCGTATCGACCTTGAGGTGTACGACCAGATCCACCTTCTCTTTGCTGGAGCTATCGTCGAAACCGAAGCCCGTAATCCGGTACTCCGTCCCATCGGTTGCGCGCAGTACCAGCGGCTGGTCAACCGAAACCCCTTTTTGCAGCACCGGTGGCGCGGTGGTCGACGCCTCCGTCTGCAGCTTCTCCAGATGACTGCTGCTCACAAACCCTACCGGCTGCAGCAGCGCGGCAGCCTGCTGATAGTACAACCACGCATTCCACGGCTGGTTCTGTTTGGCCATCGAGCGCGCCGTTGTCCAGTAGTACAGGCCATCCTTACCGGCTGATGTCGCCGCCTTGGGAAACAGGCCGGCAAGCTTCCAGCCACCCTCGTCGCGCAACAGCATACTGATTCGCCATGCGTTCGGACCGGCTGCATTGACAATAGCGAAGGCATACTTGCCCGCCGGCAGCCCTGCAATCGAGAAATCGGTCTCCGCTGAGCTCTGGTTCAGCGTGCAGAAAAACTGTCCCGTGGCCGCAGACCCGTCCGAATTCGGTTTCAGAGAGGTAGCGTCGAGAAGCCATACGCTCTCCACAGCCAACGCCGCGCCCTTCAATTTAGGGGCCGTATCCCCGGTCAGCGACGCCAGTCCTGCGAAATTGCCTGCAAGCTCCGCACTGCTGCGCGTCTTGATCGACCCGGCGTCGTTTGCCTGCAGAGCAGCAGCCAGCGTACGAGCCGCTGCGGCAATACCGTCTCGCTCGGCCGCCTGCATCTGCGACTGGGTCGTGCACGTCTCTGCCGTCAACGGACCGGCGACCAACAGAACAGCAAACAGCGCAGACAAACGCTTCATTTCGGAACCCCGCCCGCGGATCTTTCGGCCATTGCCACCAGCCAGCCCACGGCATTGATAGTCTAGTGGAATAGACGCGACATGCGCCCGTTTTGCAGTCGCTCGGCGTCTAATCCCTGTATATGCCGCGCAATCCTACTGTCCCCGGCGTTGTTCTCGTCCTTCTGGCCGCCTTTGCCCTCTCTGCGCAGGCACAACAGAAACCATCTGCCACGCTTCCGCCTACGCCGCCAACTGCCCTTGCGCCGGCTTCGCCCACACCTCAGGCCACACCAGTTCCGCCGGCGGAACCAGCCTCCATCACGTATAACGACGGCACCCTGACGATAAAGACCCAGAATTCCAGCCTGAATCAGATTCTTCGTGAGATCTCCCACAAAACCGGGATGAGCATCACCGGGGGCGTCAGCGAAGAGCGGGTCTTCGGCACCTACGGCCCGGCGCCAGCCGGCGAGGTTCTGCGCCAGTTGCTCGATGGCACCAAGAGCAACATGCTCTACCAGGAGGCCACGGCGACCGCTCCGGCGCACCTGACCCTCACGGCCCGCCAGGGCGCGGTAACGCCTCCCAACGTCTTTTCGGCGGCTGCCGATCGCTCCGGGAACAACGAGGACGAACCGGTTATTCCCCGGTCCGATGCCGTACGCCCGGGGCCGCAGCCGGGTCCCTTCGGCTACGGGCAGCCACCACAGCAGCCATCCGGACAACAGGATGGCGCGCAGCAGCCCCAGCAGCCGCCATCTGACTCCTCTACGCCCGACTCGAATACTCAACAGCAGCAACAGCAACAAACACCGAACGGTGTGAAGACACCGGAGCAGCTCCTGCAGCAGCTCATGCAGATGCGCCAGCAGCAAACTCCGAAATAGCTAAAGCCGAGCAGAAATAAAGAAAGGGAGCCCATGGCTCCCTTTCTCTTGTTGAAAGAACTTTTCCGAAGCCTCTTATCCGGCAATCGTCCGTGCCGGCGCCGCGGAGACACGTGTCGCCGCAACCGAACGCGAATGAACCCGGAAGATGGCGAACAATGCCTGGCAAACGCCATAGGCCAGCAGAACACCTGCTGCCAGCGATGCCAGAACCGCACACAGAATCATGACTGATGTCACCACAACCACTCCCCGCTGAGCGCACATCGTGCTTTTCAGCGTCTCTATTATTTCAACACATCGCCACAGTGCAAGCCTGACGTCGCACTTGCTGTTGATGCTTCAGATACGCAGTATTCCCAATCTGGGTTGCCTGACCTAGGGCGTGTCAGGCCGCCGGAGGATGTACTCTAGAGTTTTGCGGCCTGCCCGCGAATCGGCGCCTATGAGCATCACTCACATTACGGTCCGCGGTGCTCGTCAGCACAACCTGAAGAACATCTCTGTCTCCATTCCTCGCAACACCCTGACGGTCGTAACCGGGCTTTCGGGTTCGGGAAAGTCGTCTCTAGCCTTCGACACCATCTACGCTGAAGGCCAACGGCGTTACGTTGAGACTCTTTCGGCCTATGCCCGCCAGTTCCTGGACCAGATGGAGCGCCCGGACGTGGACGCCATCGAGGGGTTGTCCCCGGCTATCTCCATCGAGCAGAAGACCACTTCCCGCTCGCCCCGCTCCACGGTCGGCACCATCACCGAGATCTACGACTACCTGCGCCTGCTCTACGCCTCGGTCGGCCAGCCCCACTGCCCGCAGTGCGGCCGCCCGATCAGCCGGCAGTCTGCCGATCAGATCGTCGAGCGCATCGTCGCCCTCTCCCCCGGAGAGCGCATCACCGTCTTTGCCCCCATCGTCCGCGGCCGCAAAGGCGAGTTCCGCGAAGAGTTGGAAGCCTTAGACCAGCAAGGCTTCCGCGCCCGCATCGACGGGGAGATCACTGAGATCACCGAGGGCATGCGCCTGGAAAAGCGCAAGAATCACACGGTAGAGGCCATCGTCGACCGCGTCATCCTGAAGCTGGGACCGGACGGCAAGCCCGACACCCGGCGCCTGGAAGCCTCCGTCGCGAAAGCACTGCAGATGGCTAACGGTCTTGTTTTGATCGGGATAGCGGGGATGGACGAGACCCTGTACTCCTCTTCCATGGCCTGCCCGGATTGCGGCATCAACGTTCCGAAGCTCGAACCCCGCAGCTTCAGCTTCAACTCCACCTATGGCGCCTGCCCGGAGTGCCATGGTCTGGGCTCCATCTACGATTTCGACCCGGCCAAGACCATCACCGACTGGTCCAAACCGCTGCTCGACGGAGCAATGGGACCAGGGTCAGCCTCGCAGTACCTGCTGAAGCTGATCA
>JAEKKE010000339.1 GCA_019510535.1 Acidobacteriota bacterium | reverse complement strand
CCGGATACGCCAGCCTGAAGCACGTCATGGAGCTGCGTCCCAACTTCATTAAGCTCGACCGGTTTTTTGTCGGCGGTTGTCACAAAGAGCCGGCCCGTTCTTCGCTGATCGAGATGATGGGCACCATGGCCAGCCGCATCGATGCCACGATCATCGCCGAAGGTGTGGAGAGCGAGAGCGAGCTGGAAGAACTCATCCACCTCGGTGTTTCGCTGGCGCAGGGTTACTACCTCGGCAAACCCTCCGAGGAGATGCAGCCTCTGCCTGTCGCGCAGGCCGAAGCCATCCGCACCCGGGCAGAGGCCAGACAGCAAGGCAACCTATGGGGCGTGATCGACAGTTGCTTCACATGTTCCGACGCAGACACAGCCGCAACTTATCTTGACGCGAATGACGAAGCGCATGTCGTCCTGCTGGTGGATGAGAGGAACCGTCCTTCCGGCATTGTTGAGCGGCACTCCCTCATCGGCATCCGCCACCTGGCCCAGCCGATGAAGGTCCAGCGCGAGAGCGATCTGCGCGCGGTGCTCCAACGGTGCCTCAGCAGACCCCCGGCTCACCGTTTCGACCCGATCGTCGTCGTTGGAGCCGACGGACGGATGGCCGGTGTGGCCACCGTGGACCGGATGGTGAAGTTCGTTTTGGAAAACGGTCCCCTGCTCGATATGCGTGCGGCGGAGGTGCGGGCGCTCATGGGGCCAGGAGACAGAGATATGAAAGCAGGTACCTCCGGGTGTTAACAAACGGCGGCCTGGAGGCAGTTTCCTTGACATGTCGGAGCGGCCTCAGCGATGCTGGAGCCTAGCACCCTTCCATCCGGGCAGGCAGATCTGCGTCCGTTTACGGACGCAGCCATCGACCGGCATGACGCGGGCAGCGTCCATCCAGGACGGGCCCGACTTCTAAAAGGACATCGGGTGATCATTTTCGATCCGGTTGGTTCGCGTCCCTAAGGCCGCGCCCCGCCGGTGTATTGAAGGACGCTCGCGTTGACCGTATCCGCACCTGTCTCAGCCGTGATTCTGCAGATTGCCCAGGGATCTTCTCTGGTTACGATGCTGCCTATCGTTCTCATGATTGCTGTCTTCTACTTCCTGCTGATTCTTCCGAATCAGCGCAAGCAGAAGAAATGGCAGCAGATGCTGGGTGACCTCAAGGCCGGCGACCGCGTTACAACCTCCGGCGGCATCAAGGGCGTCATCCTGTCGGTAAAAGACGATTCGCTAATCCTGCGCGTCGCTCCCGACAACCTGAAGCTCGAGTTTGCCAAGAGCGCCATTGCCAGCGTTACGACCGGCGAGGAAGAAAAGTAGCCATGCAGAAGAAGCTCGCCGGTCGGACCGGCATTATTGTTGCGACTCTGGTCATCTTTACCTATTTCATCTTCTTCGGCTCCGGCCTGCCGAAGAAGGGCAGCGTGAAGCAACTGCTGACCAACAGCATCCACCTCGGCCTCGACCTCAAGGGCGGCACCCACCTGGTGCTGCAGGTGCATGTGGCTGAAGCCGTAGCGGCGCAGACCGACTCCGATGTCGCTCGCCTCCAA
Organism: Acidobacteriota bacterium; assembly: GCA_019510535.1. Classification (GTDB taxonomy): domain Bacteria; phylum Acidobacteriota; class Terriglobia; order Terriglobales; family Acidobacteriaceae; genus Terriglobus. The sequence continues at coordinate 8,127 of JAEKKE010000339.1, read as the reverse complement.
ACTGACCTGGCCAAGGCCGGAGTTACCGGTGCGCAGGTCGCCAAGCTCGACCCCACCAAGGTCGACATTATTAATGTTGCGAATGTCACCGCGGCCGACACCGCCAAAGCGCGCGGCGTCCTGAACGGCACCTCCTATTCCTCGACCTACGACGTGGCCTCGGTGCCGAACGGCTACACGCTGACCATGAAGCAGCAGTCGCGCAAGGAGATGGAGAGCACGGTTCTCCAGACCTCGATCGAGACCATCCGGCAGCGCGTCGACAGCCTCGGCGTCGCTGAGCCCGTCATCCAGCAGTATGGTCTGGGTGACAACCAGATCCTCATCGAGCTGCCCGGCATCTCCAACGCCGACGAGGTGCACAACGCCATCCAGTCGACCGCTCGCCTCGAGATCCATGAAGTGGTCGGCGGACCGGCGGCTACTGAGGCCGAAGCTCTGCAGACCCTCGGCGGCTCGCTTCCTCCGGACGACATGGTTGTGAAGGGTGCAAGCTCGGTCACGGCTGCCGGCAACAGCGACATGTTCTACGTGCTCAAGCGCGTGGCCATCGTCTCCGGTACCGACTTCCGCGGAGCTCAGCCGGTTCGCGACCCTAACACCGGTCAGTCGCAGACCAGCTTCAACCTGACCAGCGGCGCCGGCGAACGCTTCTATGAGTTCACCAGCGCGAACGTCGGCAAGGGCATCGCCGTGGTTCTCGAAAACCGCGTTCGCAGTGTGGCCAGCATCAAGAGCGCTATCCATGACTCGGGCGTGATCGAAGGTCTCTCCGAGGATGAGGCCAAGAACCTCTCGCTCATGCTCCGCACCGGTTCCCTGCCCGCTTCCATCTCGTATCTCGACACGCTGACCGTCGGTCCGTCCCTGGGCGCCGCTTCGATTACGCACGGCGTCTATGCCGCCGTCGCCGGCATGCTCGCGGTGATGTTCTTCATGCTCCTCTATTACCGCGGAGCCGGCATCAACGCCGACCTGGCGCTGGTTCTGAACCTGGTCATCCTGCTCGGCTTTATGGGCCTGACCGGATCGACGCTCACCCTGCCGGGTATCGCCGGTGTGATTCTGACCATCGGTATGGGTGTCGACTCCAACGTTCTGATCTTCGAACGTATCCGTGAAGAACTGCACCTGGGCCGCGCGCCCAGCGCCGCGGTACAGAACGGTTTCGCGCACGCGTGGATCACGATCATCGATACCCACGTGACGACCATCGTTTCGGCGGCCATCCTCTTCCTCTTTGGCACTGGTCCGGTCCGTGGATTCGCCGTGACCCTGACCTTCGGTCTGTTGGCCAACATCTTTACCGCGGTCTTCGTCTCGCGCACCATCTTTGACGCGATCCTGAACCGCAAGCAGCGCGGCGAAGCGCTCTCCATCTAATACGGAATTTTCGGAGCAACAACAGTGGAACTGTTTCGCGATATCAATATCGACTGGCTGGGCAAGAAGTGGTATCTGCTCGCCTTCTCTCTCGTCTTTTCAGTGGCGGGCATCTTCAGCATGCTCTTCTGGCACAAGATTCCGTACGGCGTGGACTTCAAGGGCGGCACCCAGGTGCATGTCAGCTTCGACCGTACGCCCAGCGAAGACCGTATCCGCTCCGCCTTCGACGCGGCTGGAATTAAGGATGCGAAGATCCAGGCGGTAAGGGGCGACCAGGCTGCCCGGCCCGAGGTACTGATTTCGCTGCCGGAGAAGAGCGATGCCACCGGCTTCGATGCCCGCGCCGCTGTGCTCAGCGCCCTGCAGGCGAACTATCACGACGGCGGTTTCAAGGTGGAGAGCTCCCAGACCATCGGACCGACGGCCGGCGAGCAGCTCCGTCACCAGGCGCTGTTCGCGACGTTGTACTCGTTGCTCGGCATGCTGGTCTATCTCTGGTTCCGCTTCGAGCTCATCTATGGCGTAGCGGCCGTGGTCGCTGTCTTCCATGACACGCTGATCACCATCGGCGCCTTCAGCCTTACCAACCAGGAGATTACGCTCACGGTGGTGGCGGCAATCCTGACGCTGGTCGGTTACTCCATGAACGATACGATCGTGGTCTTCGACCGTATCCGCGAGAACCTGGCAACGGCGCGCCGTGAGACGCTGTCGACCGTGGTGAACCGCAGCATCAACCAGACCCTGAGCCGGACCATCCTGACCTCGGGTCTGACCTTCCTCACCGTTCTCTCGCTGTATCTCTTCGGCGGAGAGGTGTTGCATGGCTTCAGCTTCGCGCTGGTGGTCGGCATCCTGATCGGTACCTATTCGTCGATCGCGGTCGCGGCTCCCATGCTGGTGGCCTACCAGGACTGGCGTATCGCGAAGGGTAAGGCGGCATCGCTTCCCGGCGGCAAGCGGGCGTAATTAGGCTGGGTTGCACTGTCCTCAGTGCAACCCAGAAACTTTTTCAATTTTTTCGGGAACACCTCCCTATTCCGGGAACAAAATCAGAATCTGCGGTGTCTGTAGCACGTAGGCTCACCTCCAATTTGAGGGTTGCAACTATGTTTGAAGACTCGTTGATGGAATCCGGCGGCAAGATCAAGTCCAAGTCCAAGTACTGGATGATCGCTACCTTTAGTTTCAACGGGGTCATCATTGCATTGATGATCCTGATTCCGCTGCTGTATCCCGAAGCGCTGCCTAAGACGGCGATGACGGCGATGCTCAGCGCGCCTCCGCCGCCGCCTCCGCCTCCGCCACCCCCGCCACCGGCGCAGGTGGTGAAGCCGATCAAGGTCATCAGCGAGCTGGACCAGGGCCTGCACGCTCCGACCAAGATTCCCAAAGACATCAAGATGGTTAAGGAAGACGCTGCGCCTCCGCCGCAGGTCGCCGGTGTTGCCGGCATGGCGGGCATGGGTGGCGGTTCCGGTTCCGGCATCGCTGGTGGCGTCCTTGGTGGTATCGGTACGGCTCCGGCTCCGGTCGTGAAGGTGGCTCCGCCCAAGGGACCGACCCGCGTTTCGGCCGGTGTGATGGCTGGACAGATTCTGGTGAAGACCAACCCGGTCTATCCTCCGATCGCTCGCGCCGCCCACGTCCAGGGTTCGGTTGTGCTGCATGCCGTCATCTCGAAGACCGGCGCCATCCAGGGCCTGACGGTCATCAGCGGACCTGAGATGCTGCGTAACGCGGCCGTCGAGGCTGTGCAGCAGTGGAAGTACAAGCCCTACCTGCTCAATGGTGAACCCACCGAAGTGGATACCACCATCACCGTAAACTTTACGATGGGAGGCTAAGTCTCAAGACTTAGCAGCAGGTTTCGACATTGCGGGGGCTGTGGCCCGGCTGGCACAGCTCAAACAATTAACGTTTTGCATCACACGTAGTACCGGATGTCCTAATCAGGAGGAAAGAATCAAGTGATTCTCGCTCATCTCGCAACTTTCGCCCCCCACAGCATCGGCATGTTTCTCCAGGAGAGCCAGGTAAGCTTCTCGCTCATGGGTCTGTGGACGAACATGGGCTGGCTGGCTCGTATCGTCGCCATCATCCTGTTCATCATGTCGATCTGGTCGCTGGCTGTGATCATCGATCGCGCCCTGTATTTCTCGGCTGCCCGTAAGCAGTCCCGTGAGTTTGCTCCCAAGGTTGCCGGCGCTCTGAAGGACGGCCGTCTGGATGAGGCGATCAAGATCGCCGACCGTTCCAAGAAGTCGCACCTGGCCGAGGTTGTTACCGCCGGCCTGCAGGAGTTCCGTTCGTTCGGTTCCGGCGGTTCCATCACCGAGGACCAGATCGAGTCTGCCAAGCGCGCTCTGGAGCGCTCCGAAGCTATCGTTCACGCCAAGCTGAAGCGCGGCCTGGGCGGTCTGGCCACCATCGGTTCCACCGCTCCCTTTATCGGTCTGTTCGGTACGGTAGTCGGTATTCTTAACGCCTTCCAGCAGATCGCTACCCAGAAGACCTCCGGTATCGGCGCTGTCGCCGGCGGTATCTCGGAAGCTCTGGTAACGACCGCGTTCGGTCTGCTCGTGGCTATCCCGGCCGTTATGTGCTTCAACTTCTTCACCGGCAAGGTTGAGTCCTTCGACGTGGAGATGGACAACAGCTCCTCGGAGCTGGTGGACTACTTCATCAAGCAGTCGCACCGCTAAACAGCCCAAGCGAGAATCTCCGCCTCGCACCCCGGTCAGCCGCCGCGAAACGGCATGACCGGGGTCCGGGCGGCCTGAAACTCTCGCAGTACGAAAAGACTCGCTTAAGGAGCAACTCCGATGGGAATGGCATCTCGGAACCTCGAGGGTGCGGTAAATTCCAACATCAACGTCACACCGATGGTGGACGTGATGCTGGTGCTGCTGATCATCTTCATGGTCATTACCCCCATGTTGAACAACAAGGTGAACGTCGAACTGCCCAAGGCTAACGCCGCGGTGATCATGGAAGACGCCAATAAAGAAGACTCCGTGGTCGTTGCTGTGACCCGTGACGGCAAGGTCTTCCTGGGCGGTGACCAGGTGACTGTTGACGATATGGGCGCCAAAATCTCGGCCAAGCTGGAGAACAAGACCGAGAAGCACGTCTACCTCCGTGGTGACGCCCGCGCGAACTACGGCAAGGTAATGGACGCTGTCGACGGTATCCGTTCTGCCGGCGTAAGCCAGCTCGGTCTGCTGACCGAGAAGACTGAAGATCAGTAAGCAAGCAAGTTCAAGATTCGCCGCCGAGTGCGGCAACGAAGGAATTCAGCTATGGGAATGAGTGGTGGTGGTGGTGGTGGCGTCTCTTCTGACATCAATGTGACGCCCATGATCGACATTCTGCTGGTGCTGCTGATCATCTTCATGGTCATCCAGCCCACGGCAGTTCATGGACTGGACACCCTGGTGCCTCAGCCGCCGAAGGACAAGAACCAACAGGAGAACCCCAACGACCGCACCATTGTGGTGCAGGTGTTGTCCAACAATGGCCGTCCTGCGTACAAGATCAACGACACGGACTTCGCGAAGGATAGCCTGACGCCCAAGCTGCAGGAGATCTATGCTACCCGCGCCGAGAAGGTCATGTTCGTCAAGGGTGACAAGGACCTCGACTTCCAGTACGTCGCTGAGGTGATCGACTTCGGACACGCCGCCGGCGTGGACAACATTGGTCTGATCACGCCTCGCGTCGAGGCTGGACAGTAAGCATACGGTGAGCTTCTGCCGCGCCTGGGCTCTCTGCTCATGCGCGCCCGGATGCGCACAAGGATACGCGCGCGGAAGCGCGCCGGCACATACCTTACGCGGGCGGTGGCACACAGCTGCCGCCCGTGGTGTCTTTAATGCTGTGCTCGCTCACGACTTCCTTAACGAGGTCTTTATGGCATTCACGGCAGCAACCCGCAGTATCGCCTCTGAGATCAACGTCACGCCTCTGATCGACGTTCTTCTCGTCCTGCTCATTATCTTTATGGTCATTGCTCCCATACCTGGCCGCGGTATCGGCGCGGCTCTTCCGCAATCGGCAACCCATGCGGCAATGGAGCCCATTTCTGCCCCGTTAGTAGTGCAGTTGTACTATGGCGATCGTGGAGTTCCCGCCTATGCTTTGAACCGTCAGGAGATGGCTCCTGATGAGGTGGGTCATCGTCTTGCAGCGGCAATGGAGCTGAGGCAGGACCGTACCGTCTTTTTACACGCGGATGAACGTTTTGACTTGCAGTACGTCGTCGGCGCGGTCAATACTATTCGCCGCGCAGGGGCCTCGGAAATTGCTTTGCTAACGAGAAAAGACTGCAACCAGATGAGTTGCTGAATCGTCTTCGGAGGAGGGTAACCACCTGATCGACGCCGTTCAGGTGGGCCGCTCTCCTTTTCACCTTCAACTACTGGCCATGCGTTATGCTATGCCTTTACAATCATCGTGCAAGACTGTCGCGCTTCTCGCACGCAATCCGGCAAAATCACTACATCGCGAATTCTCAAGGAGACCCTTCGTCCAATGAAATTCCAGCTACGTGTTCCGGCAATGGCCGCACTTCTCCTGGTTACGCTTCTCTCGGCCACCGGATGCAACCGTCTGAAGGCCCGCGACCAGCTTACGAAGGGCATCGCATCCTTCAAGGGCGCGAAGTACGAAGACGCTATCAATCATTTCCAGCAGGCTCTCGATTACGATCCGAGCTACGACGTGGCCCGTCTTTATCTCGCCACCACGCTGGCATCGCAGGTAGTGCCTAACCTTGAGACGCCTGAGAACCTCAAAACGGCACAACGCGCGATGGATGGTTTCCAGCAGATTCTTGCGAAAGACCCGAAGGACAAGACTGCACTGCAGCAGATGGCTTCCATCAGCTTCAACCTGAAGAAGTTTGATGATGCGAAGAACTGGCAGAAGAAGGTGATCGAGGTCGATCCCGCTGCCTCTGAGGCTTATTACACCATCGGCGTAATCGACTGGATGCAGTCGTATAAGAACGCCACCACCATCCTCGCTGCCGATGGCCTGACCGACGGCGGCGACGGCAACCCCAAGAAGAGCAAGGACGCATGCGCCAAGCTGCAGGCCCAGAACACCAACCTGGTGAGCGAAGGTTTGGAGTATCTGCAGAAGGCCGTCGATAACAACGCGACCTATGAGGAAGCCATGACCTACCTCAACCTCACCTACCGCCGTAAGGCAGACCTCGAGTGCGGCAACGACCCCGCTCGCAAGGCCGACCTGGACAAGGCACAGGAGTGGAGCGACAAGGCCATGGGCGCACGTAAGGAAAACGAGCGCAAGAAGGAAGAGAAGAACAAGGGCGGCGTCACGATGTAGTCTTCGCCCATGCGACGAGAAGCGCAAAAGGCCTCCCGCAAGGGAGGCCTTCTTCTTTGTGACAGGTTGAATGCCGTGGCTTTTGTAAGAGGCATAGGCGCTCGTTGAAAGTTAAAAGTTGAAAGTTGAAAAGTACGGCATGGGCAGCCGGGATCGGATGGATAGCCCAAACACCGGGTGCCCCGGGTCCCGCTTCTGGGACCTGGGTATTCGCGCTACGCGCGAACCGTCTTTCTCTTTGTCATCCCGAACGAAGTGAAGGGCCCGCCTTCTTCCCGGCACGAGCGATAGGACTCACCCATGCAGTACGTTTTGCAACCTTCAACTTTCAACTCGGCGCGCTCTCGACACCATTCCTCTTCGACGTCTAATTTCTAAGAAGCGCCGTGCCCCTCTCCTCCTCTCAACTCCGTCGCGAACTCTCCGCCCGCGGCCTCGCGCTTGAGCGCGAGCACGAAACGACCTATGGCCGTGACGACCTGCACACCCCATCGGTCTTGTTCCAGGAAGATGAGCTGGGCCAACACGGCAACTTTCACCCATCCAGCTATCGCCGCATCCTCGCCAACCCCGGCTGGGCTGCGCGACTCACAAAGGCATACACCGCGAATAGCCGGGTAGCGTACGCCAGAACGCGTCAGCGTAAAGAGCTCGATTGCGCCAACTCCTCCGATGCCCTACTGATGAACATCGTCTGCTATCCGGGCCTGCTGTCGCGCCCGCAGGTCTGTGCCCTGCTCGGCATCGCTCCCGGCCTTACGCCTGAGTTCGGAGTGCGCATGGAGGCGGCGCAGCATGGCACTCGCTCTGACCGTTCGGAGGTCGATCTCGTCCTCGGGCACCTGCTGATCGAAGCCAAGCTCACCGAGACCGGTTTTCAGACCGCCCGTCCAGCACTAGTAGAGCGCTACCGCGATCTCGAAGAGGTCTTCTTCCTCGAAGACCTGCCCCGCAACTCCCGCGGTGATTATCTCCACTACCAGCTCCTCCGCGGAGTCCTGGCAGCCCACCACTCAGGCAAGACCTACCTGGTGTTATGCGACGCCCGCCGCTCCGACCTGCGAGAAGCCTGGTTCCAGATCATCCGCTGCGTCCGCACCGCAGACCTCCGCAGCCGCCTGGCGCTGCTCACCTGGCAGGAACTCGCCGCCACGGTGCCGAAAGGGCTGGCGGCGTTTCTGGAAAGAAAGTATGGAATTGTGGGAGGCCGCTAGCTCGGCCCGGTTGAATAGTTGAATGGTGTGGTCGCTCCTAAAATACTGGTTTCCGCCAGCCCAGTTACGCGGATAAGCCGGTGATACTTCCCCGGCAGGGACAAACCGTTCAACTATTCAACCATTCCACCATTCAACTAGCATCTAGCCATGGACCGCCTCTGGACGCCATGGC
>JAEKKE010000437.1 GCA_019510535.1 Acidobacteriota bacterium | reverse complement strand
AACGATCTCTGGCATAACGTACCGGCTGTCAACCAGGGTGGCGTCTCCGGCATTGCAGGTATCGTTCTGCCTATCGATGCTGTTGAACAGTTCTCGGCCCAGACACAATCTGGCCCTGAAGGCGGACGCAACCCAGGTGGCACCATCAATCTGACTCTTAAGTCGGGCACCAATCATCTGCACGGTTCTGCTTACTACTTCGACCGCAATGAGCTCTTCGGCGCGAAGAGCCCGTTCAGCGATACCAAACAGAAAGTGCGCAACTACAACCTGGGCTTCTCAGTCGGCGCGCCAATCCTGAAGGACAAGCTCTTTGGATTTTTGACCTTTGAGAAACAGCGCTTTGTGATCGGTGAGTCAGGTAGTGCTACCGAGCCATCCATCGGCTGGCAGAACCAGGCAAAGGCCATCTTGGCCGCGAAGAATATCCCCGTCAATACGACCATGCAGAAGGTGCTGAATACGCTGTGGGCTGGGGGCAATCTATCCGCCGATACGGTTGGCAACATCAATAACTTCCAAAGACAGCCTGAGCGCCCACTGGTTCGTCGGTCAGGGCAACCAGGTGGCGCCAGTCGGATCGCAGATCTACGACTACTTCGAGGTGGCGCCGATCCACGTGCAGAACGTCGCGGTCGTCTATAACCGCATGCTCTCGCCCTCCATCTCGAACCAGTTGCTGGTAGGTGTGAACTATTTCAACCAGGTCTTCAACGACGCGAACACCAACTTCAATGTGCAATCGCTGGGCTTTATGACTGGAGCGCCTTTCGGTAACGCTCCAAATATCACTATCACCGGTTTCGACCCGGTTGGCATGACACCACCTGAGGGCCGTAACGACATTACTGGCCACCTGACCGATCAGTTGAGTTGGGTGAAAGGCAAACATCAGATCCGTCTGGGTGGCGAGTTTCGGCAGGCGCAGCTCGATGAGTTCTATAAGCGCCACTCCGTCGGATCATTCACCTTTGATGGCACGCGTGTCGGGGGATCTGGACTTGCCGGAGCGCTGGCAGACTTCCTCGCCGGTTATACATCGGCAGCCACCATCGCCATTGGAGATCCGGAGCGCCAGGTCTTCGTCAATACCTGGGAGCTGAACGCGGGAGATTCCTGGCAGCTTACGAGAAAGCTGAGTTTCAACTATGGTGTCCGCTACGACTATGTCGGCCCGCTGCATAACGGCAACAAAGACCTTTCTGTCTTCCGTCCGGAGATGACTTCGATCAATGGCATCGCCTTCCAGGGCAACCAGATCGGTTCTCTCTATCAGCAGCGGCAACCAGGCGCCGAATGGTGTTGAAGGTAATCCAGCAGGCCCCAACCCTGTCTACATCATCAGCGCGGCAGGCAAGGCGGTCCCCAACGACCCTACAGTGCAGCCCGGCAAGACCACGATCGTCGGTGGACAAGCCATCTTCCCTTCGGCCATCAGTTACCCATGCTCCTCGTCGAATCCATGCGGAGTATTCTCCGTAGATCGGAACTTCCGCACACCTTACAACCAGAACTACAGCCTGAATATCGAGCACACGATTGGCGCGAATGTCATCGCCCAGCTTGGCTACGTGGGCAGCGAAGGCCGTCGCTTGCTCAGCCTGCTCGATCTGAACCAGCTCAATGTCTCTGCAGGAGCAAGCTCCCTTCCCTACGCCTCAAGCTATCCGCAGTATGGCAACATCAACCAGATCGAGAGCATCGGCACCTCGAACTACAACTCGCTACAGGCACAGTTACGTGTCATGCACTGGCATGGACTGATGACGCAAGCCGCCTACACCTGGAGCCATAACCTGGATCAGGTGACAGCATATCGAGGAAGCCTGCCGCAGGATAACTTCAACTTCAAGGGCGACTACGGCAATAGCGACTTTGACACGCGCAATACCTTCACCGCTCTGATGAGCTATGAGGTTCCGGGAGCGGCGTGGGGCCCGAAAGAGTTGACGCATGGATGGCAGTTGAACTCCCTGCTCAGCTTCCACGGCGGCCAACCGTTCACGGTACATGCTTCAGGCGATATCAGCGGCACCAATGAAGGCAACGACCGCGCTGTCCAGATCGGTAATCCGCAGGCGGGATACCAGGGACAAAAGCCGGGAGCAAGCTGGCTGAATCCTGCGGCATTTACCGATCCCGTCTCCGGTCACTTTGGCACCACGCGCCGTAACGGCTACTACGGTCCTGGCTATTCCGATGTGGACTTCTCCGTCTTCAAGAACACGAAGGTCAAGGAGTTGATGACCATTCAGTTCCGCGCGGAGATGTTCAACCTCTTCAACCGTATCAACTACGCACCGCCAAGCAGCACAGTCGGCGGAAGCTTCAGTCTGTATGACACCATCGGCGACTACAACGGAGCTCCGGGTATTGGCGCCGGCGAACCCTTCAATACGCAATTCGGTTTGAAAATCCTTTTCTAACTCCAGCCCTCCCCCCAAACACAAAGGCCCAGGCATCTTGCCTGGGCCTTTGTTCCTTAATTGGAGAGGCGGACCCTTCGATTCTCCGTCTCGATCTTCGCCATTCCGTGAAATTCCGGACGCTCGAAACCGAGAGCTGCGAGTACGCCCGAAAGCTCGAACGCGCTCTGCATGCGCTTGGCCGGATCCGTAGCCAACATCCAGTCCAACAGTTTCGCAACCGCAGCGTCTTTCTGGATCACTGCGGGAAGCGTCCACTGTGCTTGCAGATGCTTGTGACGAATCTCTTCAAAAGAATCGCCGGTGATCAGCGGCCTGCCGCTCATCGCCTCACAAAGAATCAGCGCCAGCGAATATAGATCGCTTCGATGATCAGGTTGTCCGCCTGCCGCCTGCTCGGGGCTGGTATAGGCCGGAGTGCCCCCGCTCAAATATTCCGTGGTTGTGTCGAAGCGGCTGCGTGAGAGGCCGAAATCGAGAACCCGGTAGCGCCCAAAGGTATCGAGGCGAAGATTGCCTGGAGCCAGGTCGCAGTGCGTGATTCCGTGCGACTCCGCGTGGCAGAGCAGGCTGCTGATCTGTGCTGCCATATGTAGAGCTTCATTACGCGACAGTGAGCCGCAACGAGCGATGGTATGGTCCAGATCCTCGCCTTCGATAAATGGCGTGAGAAAGAATGCGAAACGATCATTCTCCTGAAAATCGAGGATTGGAATCATCGCTGGGTGGTTCCCCAGTTGAGCAAGGTGGATCGCCTCTCGACGGAAGCTTTCGCGGACATCTCTTCTTCCCACGAGTTCAAGATGCAGCACCTTCGCAATGAACAGACCGCGATGCAGTGTGTGCTGTACCTGGAAGAGAGTCGCCATACCACCGATAGCGACCGGTTCCAACATACGGAAGCGTTCGCCCATCATCGATTGAAGCTGTGCGCCAAGCCGCGCGATGGATTCGGGAGAGTGGCGTTTTACGGGAAGCTCTTCACCACTGAAGGACATCAGAGGAGCATCATCTCCAAGACCGAGGCGAATCATAAGAGCCGCCTCCTTCTCGCAGGCGGCTCATCGGGAAGAAGACCCGCATGAGCGGTTCCCGATGCAGCGGTTTCCGGATGAGCAATGCCCAGCAGGGGATCTCCGGGAGCAGGATAATCAGCATCAGACAGCATCTGAAGATCGGGCTGCATCACGTGAACCGAATTGCGGTTTTCCAGGCGGCGTGAGAGCATCGCGACCGTTTTGTGAAGCGCGTGCTCCACGTTGTTGCTTACCTGGTGCTTGTCCCAAAGACATAGAAAACCGGTCCGAGGATGGACATTCGGGTGAACGACAGGCGTTTTCAGATAAAGTTCGAGAGGAACCGAGGGATAGTAGAGCGGAAACACAATCTTCAAGCGATGGCTTGTAACAATGTCCTTCGTTCCCACACGAAGGGCTGGGGTCTTGTGAAGCGTGCAGGAGAACACCTCATCCTCTACTGCGAGGTCGCCGATACGTTCAGGATTCAGATGCGCAAGACTCT
>JAEKKE010000436.1 GCA_019510535.1 Acidobacteriota bacterium | reverse complement strand
AGCAGCTTGCGCAGTGAGACTGGACGATCTTCCATCACCATGCGGCGCTTCACGTAATCGATCATCTGCGCCACGGTCACGGACTCTTCGTCCACATTCAGCACCGGGCGCTTCTTCATCCGATCCAGGATCTCCTGGAAGACGCGCACCAGATCGACTGTGTCGGCCGCGATCTCGCGTTCGCCCTCGGTGATCTGCTTGAAGTCGCGCAGGCCCGGGTTGGTCCAGACGGCTTCTTCGATCTGCTGCTTCTGCAGCAGCATCTGCGCCGCCGCCTTGAACTTTTCGTGCTCCAGCAGACGTTCGACCAGCTCGCGCCGGGGATCTTCGGCCTCGCCGGCAGCAACCTCAGCGGCCTCGCGCGGCAACAACATCTTGCTCTTGATATGGATCAGCAGCGAGGCCATGTAGATGAACTCGCCGGCGGCATCCACATCGGTCTGCTTGATGTGCTCGCAGTAGGCCAGGAACTGCTGGGTGATCTTCGCGATCGGGATGTCGTAGATATCGATGGACTGCTTGCGGATAAGGTCCAGAAGCAGGTCCAGCGGCCCCTCGTAGACCTGCCCGACAAGGATGGAGAACGGCGACTGCGACGCCTCCTCCTTCGCGGGGTCAGGACGCTTGGGGTCTACCTTCGCAGGAGCAGCTGCAGCAGGCTCCGCTGCGGTCTGGACTGGGCTCTGACCTGGGGTCTCGGCCGCAGGAGCCTGCATTGCCTCGGTGATGGTCTCTTCCGGCATTCGTATTATTTTAGGGCGTCGTCGACGGCGGAAAAAGTGGGGGAAATCCCCCCTTTTCTGGTGTTACCGGCGGCCTCGGCCCCCAGAACGGTTGCCGGGACGGTTGCCGGAACGGTTACCCGGACGCTTGCGACGGCCACCGCCACCATTCCCGTTTGGGGCAGGCGCTGCGGCGCCATCGCTCTTCCAGCTACGGTTCTCCAGGGCCAACAGAGCATCGATGTTGCCAAGGTCCAGGTTTCCCAGGTCGACCGGCTTATTGCGCTCTTCTTTTTCGAGCGCCTTATGATCGGCCTCGATCCACTTGAAGGCAAATCCCAACTCTCGCTCCAGCTTTTTGGCCTCCTGGCGCTCCTGTGGCATCACGTAGGTGGTCGCGGTACCGGTTGCCCCTGCTCGGCCGGTGCGGCCGATGCGGTGCACGAAGTCGTCAGAGGCGTTAGGCAGGTCGTAGTTCACCACGTGCGCAATGTGAGAGATGTCGATACCGCGCGCCGCCACGTCGGTCGCCACCAGGACGCGGTGATTGCCATCGGAGAAGCTCTTCAGGGCGGCGGTGCGCTGCGACTGCGAGCGATCGCCATGAATCACCGTGGCGTCGTGTCCCAGCTTCTGCAATTTGCGCGAGATCCGATCGGCCCCATGCTTGGTGCGCGAGAAGACAAGGAAGCTGCCCTCGTGCTCGTTCAGCTCCTGGTCCAGCAGCGCCTGCTTCTGGTCCTGCATGACGACAATGGCCCGCAGGGTGACACGGTCGGTTGGCTTGCTAGTGGTGCCGATCTTGATGCGCACCGGCTGTTTCACGTAGTCCGACAGAACGTGCTCGATATTGGCATCCAGCGTAGCCGAGTAGCACATGGTCTGACGCTGACGCGGAAGCGCGCCCACGATGCGCCGAATCGAGGGCAGGAAGCCCATGTCGAGCATACGGTCGACCTCATCGAGCACCAGCATCTCAACGTGCTTCAGGCTGACTTCGCCGCGCTTGAGAAAGTCTTCCAGCCGTCCCGGGGTTGCGACCACCAGGCGCGGGCCACGGCGAAGCTGATCGAGCTGCTGGCCTTCGCTCAGGCCACCGACAACCAGGACGGAGTCCTTCTTGGCGGCGGGCTCGATCTTCGCGTAGCTGTCGATCACCTGCATCGCCAACTCACGCGTAGGAAGCAGGATCAGCGCACGTATCGGCTTTTTCACGTTGGCCGCGGGAGCCTGTGTCTCCATGCGGTGAATCAGGGGAATTAGAAAGCTGAGCGTCTTTCCTGTGCCGGTCGCGGCGGTGGCGAGTACATCTTTGCCCTCCAGAGCCGGAGGAACAGCGCCCGCCTGCACCGGCGTGGGAGTAGTAAATTTTGCTGCATCCAGGCGCTGCTTCAGCTCCGGCGAGATCGCGAAGTCAGAGAAGTGCACCTTGGGTGTGGATTCGATGGAATGTTTTGTCGTCAAAAAGAATGTCCTTTACGGGTATGGTTTCTACAACGCAGCGGCGGCGCGTTTGCGCCGACCGGTAGAGCAGCACTGCGTTTTACGTAAGAAACCCATCGTCCGCGGGACGCGTGCTGTGCAACATGGCGAGGAAAGCGATCTGCCTTCCATCCAAGCCAGAGTAAGAACTGCGCTACAGCTCCGGTTGTGCTGGTCTCTGGCCACGCCACCTTGTAGCGGCGCTCCCCATCCACAACCTCTGCTTCAAGCGTACCACGTGCAGCGTCCTAACTAATTGTGGCCATTCTGCCTCCCCGAGCATCAGAAGCTTTGAATAGAAGAAAGGACATAAGCGAGGTCCGCATGAAGCAAGTCCTGCGGTTTTTTGCCCTGGCCGCTTTAGGATGCATTAGTACAGGCGCCCTGGCAGGCGAGAAGTACCATATCAACACCCATCCCATTCCAGATAACACCGTGCTTCGCGGTGTACGTGTGATTGATGGCAC
>JAEKKE010000338.1 GCA_019510535.1 Acidobacteriota bacterium | reverse complement strand
CGCAGAGCAAACTGAAGGTCACGGAAAAGGCCGGTCATGACGGATGATCCTCCGGAAACGGAGTACAGAGATGCATGTGGAGTACCAGTGCGGAGTGAGGCAAAATCAGGGGATTTGGATGAGAGAAGGTCGGAAGATTTGTCCGGAAATGAGATGGGATGTCCGGGATCGGACAGGGGTGTGAGGATTATCCCAGAGCCGGACACGGTGGGAGCAGTGGGCTTCAGCCCGATGATAAGGGATTAAAAGTAAATGGGCTTTTAGCTCCGGACCTTTCCGGCTCGATAGCGACTAGCCTTGAGTAACGATGAGGTTGTCGTACCGTCCAAATCCTTTTTGGTGTATCGGTGTCGATGTCTCCAGAAATATAGAACGGGCCTTCAGCCCTTTCTATATCTTGGGTACCCTACCTGGGGCGTTGCCCCAGGCTGGTATGGAGCGCGCCTTCAGCGCTTTTATCTACAACAATCCGGTATCCGTACACACGCCGCTCGCTGCTGGGCACATATCTTTGCGGTGAACTTTTCCTGTTCCTCTTGACGAACTAGAGGAAAGGCGTATCTTTGTCCTCTAGAGGAACTAGAGGAGAGATTCGATGTCCGTATCGAAGGCAGAGCCAGGCGAGATTGTTCAGGGGACGCTCGAGATGCTGATTCTCAAGACACTGGCGCTTGAACCCATGCATGGTTATGGCGTCGGGTTGCGCATTGAGCAGATGAGCGACGGCGTCTTCCGTGTGAATGCGGGCTCTCTGCTTCCTGCTCTCAGCCGCATGGAACGCAGCGGTTATGTGAAGACCCAGTGGCGCAGTACGGAGAACAACCGGCGCGCGAAGTTCTACGAGATTACGGCGAAGGGCCGGAAAGCATTGCAGCAGGAGAAAGAGCAGTGGGGGCGCAGGATCTCCGCCATTGCACGCATTCTTGAAGCGTAGTCAGGAAGCATATTCCATTCAAAGGACTCTCTATGAGTTGGCTGACGAATCTCGTGATGGGAATCAGGGCTCTGTTGCAAAGGAGCCGCATCGAGCGCGAGCTGGATGAGGAGCTGCAGGCCTATGTCGAGACCGCGATCGAGGACAAGCTGCGCAAGGGAATGAGTGCGGATGCTGCCCGCCGCACGGCGATGGCAGAGCTGGGTAGTAGCAACGTGGTGAAGCACAAGGTCTGGTCGTCTCGGTGGGAGTCCTCTGTTGACAATCTCTTTCAGGATTTGCGTCTCGGTCTGCGCTCCCTGATGAGGAAGCCAGGCTTTACGGCGGTGGCCGTCATCTCTCTTGCTCTTGGCATCGGCGCCAATAGTGCGATCTTTACGCTGATCGATCAGGTCCTACTGAGGAAGCTGCCAGTAAAGAATCCTCAACAACTGGTTGCGTTTGGCGATTCGATATATGGCGGCGTTGCGGGCGGCATCGATCTTGGGGCGTTCGGCGGCTACTTTCCCTGGGATTTCTCGCGGCAGTTGGAGATGAATTCCGGGCCATTCCAGGGAATTGCGGCGTATGGAAGTTTTTCGAACAAGACGAGTGTTCGCTTTTCGAGCGTAGCGGGCTCCGGTGCGCCTGCCATGTTTGCCCAGGCGACGCTTGTCTCCGGCAATTACTTCCAGGTGCTTGGAGCGCAGCCGTTACTTGGACGTGGCATTCGGCCTGCTGACGATGCCGTCCCAGGCAGCGGCGCCGTCGTGGTTGTCAGTCATCATTTCTGGCAAAGCGCCCTGTCGTCCGATTCTGCAGTCATCGGCAAGCCACTCACAATCAATGGCATGCCGTTTGAAGTCGTCGGTGTGATGCCTGAGGAATTTCATGGATTCCGGCAGGAAGTTGAGCCGACCGATCTTTGGACGCCGATCAGCATGCAGGTTGCCGTAGTGCAGCATCCATCGATGCTGGTGCCGCAATCGGGCCAGTACTTCCTGCATCTCTTTGGGCGATTGAGCGAGCAGGCATCGGCAGGTAAAGCAGGAGTTCTTGAAAGCCAGAATTGGCTGAATCAGCAGATCCGTCTCGGCATCCTCGCCAGAGAGGGAGGCGCGATCGCTCCGGAGCGCCGCAAGGAGATCGAGCAGGTGAATGTACCCCTGGTGCCGGCAGCGACCGGGGTGTCCCTGGTTCGCAGTCAGTATGGCGACTCTCTCAAGATTCTGATGGCTGTGGTGGTCGTGGTGCTTCTGATCGCCTGTGCGAACCTCGCTAACTTTCTGCTCGCACGCGGAGCCGCGCGGGAGCGTGAAGTTGCAACGCGGTTGGCCCTGGGTTCCAGCCGCGCGCGTGTCGTCAGGCAGAGTCTTATGGAGGCGATGTTATTGTCGCTCTCAGGTGGCGCCCTGGGGCTCGGTCTAGCCTTCGCGGCAACGCGTGCGTTGATCGCGTTTGTGAGCCAAGGGAGCGGAGAAACCACAATGAGTGCAACGCCAAATATGGCTGTGCTGGGGTTTACCTTCGGCGTCTCAATGGCGACAGCACTGTTATTCGGTCTTGCGCCTTCCATGGTTGCGTCGCGCCTGGGGGAGCGCGGGTCGCTCAACACCGCTGTCCGAACGGTTCAAGGCAACGGCGGGCGAACTTCACGATTCTGGCCGAAGTTGCTGATCACCGCTCAGGTAATGTTGTCGCTGCTTCTTCTGGTCGCAGCCGGTTTGCTGGTGCGTACGTTGCGCAACCTGCAACATCAGAACTTCGGGTTTGAGCGAACGCATCTATTGCTTGCAACCATCGATCCAAAGCTTGCCGGATATCAACCCCATCAGACGCCGGTACTGCATCAGCTTCTCCTCGACCGGCTCTCTGCAATTCCGGGAGTTCGCTCTGCGGCTTTGTCAGGAACTCCTCCGATCAGCGAAGGAGTGTGGAGCTCCAACATCTCGCCCGCCGGTTACACACCCGGTCCCAAAGAGAATATGGTCTCCGTGCTGAACCGAGTCTCCGGCAGGTACTTCGAGACTGCCGGCATTATGATCGTCGCGGGGCGCCCCATCACGCCCGCAGATACCGCCGGCAGTTTGAAGGTTGCGGTGATCAGCGAATCAATTGCGAAACGCTATTTCCCGCGAGGCGATGCAATTGGACGCATGTTGACATTGGGCATTGATAGCGTGCGAGGACCATGGCAGATCGTCGGTATCGTACGGAATACGAAATCCGGAAATCCGCGGGAGACGGAACCGGTACGCATGACCTACATCCCTTTGGCGCAGATCGATCCGTATGCGCCTGCCTTACCCGGCAGAGAGATAACTACTGCCGGCGCGAGTTCCACTCCGCGGGAAGAGAATCAGGATCGCTATGCCTATGCCATTCTGCTTCGAACCACCGCCGATCCGGCAAAGATGGTTGGCGACCTCAGGGCTGCGGTTGCATCGATTGATCCCAATCTGCCGCTGCTGAGGGTTACAACCATTGAAGAACAGGTATCGAACCTGATGGCAAATGATCAATTAATCTCAACGCTTACGAGCGTCTTTTCCATTCTTGCCTTGCTACTGGCGGCGATTGGCTTGTATGGAGTGATGAGTTATCACGTTGTTCAACGGACGACAGAGATCGGTGTCCGCATTGCTCTCGGTGCGCAACTGGAGACTGTGCTGTGGATGATTCTGAAGGAGTCGCTCAGCCTGCTGGCCGTAGGTGTGTGTCTCGGATTGCCACTCACGTTGCTGGCAACCCGAAGCATCCGGAGCCAGCTCTTTGGGCTGAGTGCGCTTGATCCGCTCACGTTTGCGATCGCGATTGCGGTTGTTGCTGGAATGACTGTTTTTGCGACCTGGCTACCGGCGCGCAGGGCAGCCAAAATCGATCCGCTGACGGCCCTTCGATACGAATAGGATCATATCGACTAATTTTCATATGCTTCGACCTGGCTTGCCCTCCCGTTGGGCAGGCCTTTTCATCCAGCGAACTTAATTCCCCGGAACCGGCCTTGTTTCCCGGAGTCGGTCTTGGGTCGCAGGATGACGTTGTGGCATGCTTGCTGCGCCGCCCATGGGAGCGAAACTCTGACAGTGCGTAAACGTGGAGTTACAGCGGGGCTTTTGTACACCCGGCGTATGACTTGCAGGTGAATCACTCGTCTTATGCTGGTGTACGGCAGCGACGGCAGGACGGAGAGACACCTCTGAGGTGCTGGTATATCAAATAGTTACCTATGTGTTTTTCCCGAAAAATAAGGTAACCTGAGAATCCTTTCCCGATGAAATGGGTTGTATCGGACTGAACCTCTTCATCCCCGCAGAGCGTATGCAGAGCAAACATTGACTCCTCTTATCTCAATAGGAACTACATGATCAAACTTCTGAAGATGATGCGCGACAATCAGGATCGAATCCTGACGGATTGGTTGGACGGACTCAAGGCGTCCGCACGGCGGCGTGACCTGATAGGCGACGTTGAGGTCAAGGAGCACGCCAGGAAGATTTTGACTCTGATTTCAAACCCACCTCCGAACACCGTGCTGGAGGACTTTTCGTCCGAAGGCTGGCAGACGGTGCGAGATCAGTTGATGGAGATATCCATCTCCCGTGTAGCGCACGGCTCCTCTCCTTCTGAGACGGCGCAGTTTTTGCTTTCGCTGAAGCCGGTGATGTTCAAGCTCATCCGGGAGCAGTTGACGACCGCCCCGGATGAGCTGTTCCGTGAGATTGATGTTACGAACAATTTTGTTGACGCCATGGCGCTCCATATTGCAGAGAGTTATATCCAGAGCCGGGACAAGGTGATTGCGCGCCAGCAGGAGGAGATGCTGGAGCTGTCGACGCCGGTGGTCATGCTGTGGGACGGTATTGTGGCCCTGCCAGTCATCGGTACGCTGGACAGCTCGCGGGCGCAGATGGTGATGGAGTCGCTGCTTCACGCGATTGTTCAGACGAACTCGCGTTTTGCCATTATCGATATCACCGGAGTGCCGACGGTGGATACGCTGGTAGCGCAGCATCTGCTGAAGACAATTACGGCCGCTCGGTTGATGGGCGCTGAGTGCATTCTGAGCGGCATCCGTCCGCAGATTGCGCAGACGATCGTGCATCTGGGCATCACCCTGAACGACGTAGTGACACGTTCCAAGCTGTCGGACGCCTTCCGTCTTGCGCTGGAGCGTAGTGGCCGCGCGGTGGTGCAGAAAGCCGGCCAGGCGCCGGTCGTTGCTCCCGTCGCCGGGGTGTCGTAATGGAACGCATTCCGATTCTTCGTATCGGCAGTCTGCTACTGGTAACGATCCAGGTGGATCTTTATGACGATCTGGCGCTGCAGTTGCAGGACGACCTCTCGACCCGTATTGCGGATCTGGGGGCAACAGGGGTGTTAATCGATATCTCTGCACTGGAGATTGTCGATTCCTTCATTGGACGAACGCTTGCTAATATTGCTGCGATTGCGCGTGTGCTGGATGCGGAGACGGTTGTCGTCGGCATGCAGCCTGCGGTGGCGATTACGCTTGTGGAACTGGGGATGTCATTGCCCGGTATCCGCACAGCCTTAAACGTCGACCTGGGAATGGAGTATTTGCGGCAGGCGGCGACAGGTGGAGACGGTGTCGGAACAGATCATTACGCGGAGTGAGATCCTGCCGATCAGGACTCAGATCGATCTGGTTCACGTGCGGCAGCGGGTGCGAACCTGGCTCTCGGAAGAGCGTTTCACCCTGATCGATCAGACCAAGATCGTGACTGCCGCCAGCGAGCTGGCGCGCAATGCACTGGAACATGGCGGCGGCGGCCAGATGGAGATGTCGCTGCTCGCCGTCGGTGCGCGGAAAGGAATACGGCTTAAATTCTCCGACCAGGGCCCGGGCATCGCGGATATCACCATGGCTCTGAAGGATGGTTACACCACAGCAGGGGGGATGGGACTCGGCCTGGGCGGCAGCAAGCGGCTGATGAGCGAGTTCGATATTCAGTCGTCCCCCGGGGCTGGGACCGTCGTGACTGTAACCCGCTGGAAGTAAGCTATGTCCGTGTCACATCAACGGATTCCGATCCTGGTGAATGACCAGAGCTACATTGGTCACGCGCGGCGTCAAGCGGTGGCGATTGCAGAGTCGCTCGCCTTCAGCGAGACCGCGGCCGGGAACCTTGGCATTATCGTCACCGAAGCTGGCCGCAACATCGCGCTCCATGCAGGTAGTGGAGAGATCGTGCTGGCCCCTTGGACGATGGACGGATATGCGGGGGTGGATGTGGTGGCCTTGGACCGCGGCCCTGGAATTGGCGATATCGAGCGGGCTCTGGAAGATGGCTTCTCCACGGCGGGTACTGCCGGAACTGGGCTGGGGGCGATGCGGCGGCTGGCGCAGGAGTTTCAGGTCTATTCCATCCCTCGAGCGGGAACGGTTGTCTTTGCCCGCGTCTTTGCCAGGCCGATTACGGATATGACCGCGGTCCGTGGAATCAGCCGTGTAGGCGTCATGAACCTTCCAATGCAGGGAGAGGTGCATTGCGGCGATGCCTGGAAGGTTATCCGCGCGGGCGGGAGAAGCCTTTACATGATCGCCGATGGCTTGGGGCACGGGAGAGATGCCGCCCTGGCGTCCAACCGTGCGTGCGAGGTGCTGGAGCAGAACCCGGGCCTTCTCCCGGAAGATCTTTTGGGTGAGATGCATCGGGCATTGCGAAAGACACGGGGAGCAGCGGTTTCGATCGCAACGCTCGATGGTCGGCGGACTTTGCACTATGCCGGCGCGGGCAATATTTCGGGAGTGCTCCATGCCGGCGGATCCCATCAGAATCTTGTCTCGATGAACGGAACGGTCGGGCATACGGTGAACCGCGTACGTGAGTTCCTGTATACATGGGAAGGAGAGGCGACTCTCATTCTGTATTCCGACGGTCTTAGCTCCCGCTGGACTCTAGAGCAATATCCAGGTCTGCTCGGAAAACACCCTGCTCTGATTGCCGCGGTGCTCTATCGCGATCATTGCAGGGGCCGTGACGATGTCACGGTCCTGGTTGTACGTATTTGACCTGTATGGAAAACAGTCAGCGGCTACCTATTTATGCCATCCCCCTGCGCTATGACCGCAACGTGATGCACGCGCGGCAGTATGCCCGCGATGTTGCAGCACTGCTGGGGTTCAGCTATCAGGAGCAGGTGCGGTTGGCGACCGCAACCTCTGAGCTGTCGCGGAATGCCTTTCGCTATGCCGGGGGAGGAACGGTCACATTTCAGCTCACCAGGCGGCAGCCGCAGATCCTGATGGTGGTGGTGGAAGACAATGGCCCCGGAATCTCAAACCTGGATGAGATTCTGGATGGCCGCTACCGGTCGATGACGGGCCTGGGCAAGGGAATTACCGGAACGAAGAATCTGATGGACCACTTCCGGATCACCTCCTCGCCCTCCGGCACGGTGGCGGAAGCAGGCAAGCTGCTGCCCGGGGTACAGCCGCTCTATGATGAGGCCTCAGTGGTAAAGATTGCCGGGGAACTGATCCGCAAGAGCATTGCCGATCCTTTCCAGGAGCTGGAACGGCAGAACCAGGAGCTGTTGCGGGCACTTGCGGAAGTCCGCGAGAAGCAGGCACAGTTTGTTGAGTTGAACCGCAAGCTCGAAGAGCTCTCGCTGCAGGACCCATTGACCGGCGTCGCCAACCGGCGCTCGTTCGACCGCGGACTCGACCGTGAGTGGAGCGGCGCCATGCGTACGCAGCAACCGCTGGCGCTGTTGATGATCGATGTCGACTTCTTCAAGCTATTGAACGATCGGCACGGGCATCGCTATGGAGACGAGGCACTGACACTGCTGGCAGCGGCTCTGCAAGAGGCTCTGCCGCGCAGCAGCGATCTGGTTGCTCGCTATGGCGGGGAGGAGTTTGCCGCAGTGTTGCCCTTCACCAGCGCAAGCGGGGCTGCTGAAGTGGCTGCCAGAATGCACGCAGCGGTTAAGGCGCAGAAGATCCCGCATGAAACTCCGATCGGATCTACCGTGACCATCAGCATTGGAGCGGCAGTCTGCGAGCCTCCATACGATGAGTCGATTGCACGGCTGGGGTTCGGCGTACTGGTAGAGGCTGCTGACCGTGCTCTCTATCTAGCGAAGGAGCGGGGCCGCGACCGGACGGAGTTCGGTGAGATCGTCGCTCCGGCGTGAGGAAGATTTCCCAGGGCACCCCCGGCAGGGTTCAAAGAGATAAGGGCTTCGACAAGATAATTGTCGAAGCCCTCATCGTTTCAGACGAGCTTCTTTTCCCTGGGACTAACAAGCAGGTCCTCGATGCGGATGGGCAGTTTTCTGACGCGGATGCCGGTGGCGTGGTGCACGGCGTTGGTGATCGCGGCTGCTATTCCGGCCAGGCCGATCTCTCCGACTCCGCGCGCGCCGAGCGGGTTGAGGTTGAAGTCCGGGTAGTCGAGGAAGGTGACGTCGATGGCCGGGCAATCGGCGTTGACGGCGACAATGTAATCCGCAAGGCTGGCGTTGATGGGAGCGCCGGAGCGGTGATCGTACTCCGTGGCCTCCAGCATAGCCATACCGACACCCATTACGACTGCGCCTTCGATCTGGTTGCGGGCGGCGCGCGGATTGATCATACGGCCGGCGTCGATCACGGTGACCACGCGGCTGACATGCAGGCGAGCGGTTTCAGGCTGCCAGGTGACCTCGGCGAACTGCGCACCGTAGCTATGGAAGGATAGTTTCTGGTTCGGGTCACCGAAAAGGCCGACGGATTTTCCTGTGCCGCTGACCGACCGAACGTTGGCCGTCTTGAGGATCTCGGCGAAGGGAATTGCGCCTGAGGCTTGGCCCTTGATGCGTACCACGCCGTCGACCAGTTCCAGCTCGTCAGCATTCTTGCCTTTGAACGGGCAGCCATCGGTTTTGGTAGCAAGCGAGAGCAACTGCTTACGCGCCTGCTGCGCGGCCTGCAAGGCGGCCGGAACCACGGAGGCGGTTGCCCAGGAGCCCCCGCTGATTGGTCCCGGGGGAAGGGCGGAGTCGCCGATGACGACATCGATGCGTTGCAGCGGAAGCCCAGTTTCGTGGGAGACCATCTGCGCGATGGCGGTGTAGGTGCCGGTACCGATGTCCTGCGTGCCGCAGGCGACGCGGGCGGCGCCATCCTGGCGAAGTTCGACGTTGACCTCAGCGTCCGTACGGGTCGCGATCCACGTGCATGCGGCGACGCCCCAGCCGAGAGTTCTTCCCTCTGCATCTCTCATTAAGCCAATGGCGGGGTTGCGTTTTGCCCAACCGAACTTCTCCGCGCCGACAGTAAGGCACTCTTTGAGGTGACGCGAGGAAAAGGGCTGTCCGGTGCTCTCATCTTTCTCCGGTTCATTGAGAAGACGAAGCTGGACGGGATCGATGTCGAGCTTGATGGCGAGCTCGTCCATGGCGGATTCGAGTGCGTACAGCCCGGGGACAGCGCCTGGCCCACGCATCGAGGTCGGAGTGCCGACATTACGGCGGACCAGGCCGGAGGTGGCAAGCACATTTGGGCAGGAGTACATGAAGCCGGTCGATTCGGCGCAGCCCTCGTCGTAGTCGTCGAGCATCGAGGTGTGGTTGACGTAGTCGTGTTGGATCGCGAGCAGCTTGCCCGATTTATCCGCGGCGAGCTGAACGCGTTGGTCGATGGTGGGGCGATGGCCGACGCTCTGGAACATCATCGAGCGGCTTACCACGAGCTTTACCGGACGATTGAGGTTGCGTGCGCTGGCGGCGGCGAGCATCGCATGCGGCCACGGCCACAGCTTGCCGCCAAA
>JAEKKE010000435.1 GCA_019510535.1 Acidobacteriota bacterium | reverse complement strand
AGATCTCTGTGATCCTCGGCGGCAGTTTCGGAGCAGGCCACTATGCGATGTGCGGTAAAGCCTACGACCCACGTTTCATCTTTGCCTGGCCCACTGCGCGTTATGCGGTGATGAGTGGAGCGTCTGCTGCGAATACTCTTGTAGAAGTGCGCGTCAAGCAACGCGAACGCAAAGGCCATCCGATCTCAGATGAGGAGCGAAAGCAGATCTTCGATGAGATCAAGAGCACTTACGATGCGCAAGCCGATCCGCGCTATGGCGCCGCTCGCTTATGGATTGATGCGATCATTGATCCCGCGGAGACGCGTACAGTATTGATCAGCGCGCTTGAAGCCGTCAGCCTCAACCCTGACGTTGAGAAGTTCAATCCAGGCGCGATTCAAACGTAGCGTTTGCAAAAGAGATGATGAATACGGTCAAGTTGATTGAGTGTCCACGCGACGCCTGGCAAGGGCTCTCCAGGATTATTCCTGCCGAGGTCAAAGCAGATTATCTTCGCATGCTGATCGCTGCCGGATTTCGGCATATCGATGCAGCCAGTTTTGTCTCTCCGAAAGCCGTTCCGCAGATGGCTGACTCGGAGAAGGTGCTTGCCTTCGTTGACCCGACCGGAGATGTTGAGATCATCGGGATCGTGGTCAATGCGAAAGGAGCGGAGCGAGCAGTTAAGACAGAAGTGGTGACGACACTCGGCTTCCCTTACTCCATTTCGCCGGAGTTTTTACGTAGAAACCAGAATCAGACGGCGGAGCAGGCGTTGGATGAACTCGAGGCCGTAGGTGAGATGGCCTATAAAGCGGGCTTGAATGTAGCGGCCTATGTATCGATGGGTTTCGGCAATCCATATGGCGACCCGTGGAGCATCAACGAAGTTACCGCCGCTTGTGAGCTGCTCGTTGAGAGCGGAGTAAGGCAGATCTCCATCGCCGATACGGTCGGCCTGGCTACCGCGGAACAGATCGGCGAAGTCTTTTCGGCAGCACGTGAGTCGGTGGACAGCGAGATTGAAGTCGGGCTCCACCTGCATTCGAAGCCAGGAGATGCGGCAGCAAAGATTCGCGCGGCCTATCTCGCAGGCTGCCGCCGCTTCGATACGGCCATTGCCGGGCTTGGCGGATGTCCGTTTGCCCAGGATGACCTGGTCGGAAATATGCCAACCGAGGCGGTGATGGCTGAGCTTGCCGGCATGGGAGTTCCCCCGCCGGAGATTTCTCCGCTGGAGACATTGATCGCATTGAATCGAGAGTTTGCCAGGCGGTATGGACAAGTGGAAACACAGAGGACGGCTCCGTGAATACGCTGCTGACAGATCTGGAAGAATGTATTCTGACGATCACGCTGAACCGTCCGGAGCGGCGCAATGCATTGACTCCTGAGATGCAGGAGGAGCTGATCGCAGCATTTGAAGCTGCGAAGACAGGTGCCGTGAAGGTCGTTATCTTGACCGGTGCCGGTACGGCTTTCTGTTCCGGGCTGGATCTGGCTGTGCTGGAGTCAATGTTCGAGCAAACAGTCGAGGAGCAGAACGCGGATGTGCAGCGCACCGCAGAGCTCTTTCGTACGCTGTATACCCTTCCCATACCAACCATTGCGGCGGTCAATGGCCACGCCATCGCCGGCGGGACAGGGTTGGCTACTCTCTGCGACTTCACCTTTGCTGTTCCAGGAGCAAAGTTCGGATACACGGAAGTGAAGATCGGTTTCATTCCGGCGCTGGTCTCCGTCTTTCTCCGTCTGCAACTCGGCGAGAAACAGGCAAGAAATCTTTTGCTGACCGGGCAGCTTTTCGACGCACAGCAGGCGCATGCGCTGGGGCTGGTGAACGAGATTATCGAGGGCGAGATGTTGTTGAAGCGGGTACACCTCTTCGCGCACGAACTTCTCCAGAACAGCCCATCCGCAATGCGGAAGACAAAAGAGCTGTTGATCGCTCAGACTGCTTCGGAGCTGGACGCAAGAATTGAACGAGCCGTGGCTGCCAGTCTTCAGGCAAGACAGCATCCTGACTTTCAGGAGGGTGTAACGGCATTCCTGAGTAAGCGGAAGCCTCGCTGGCAAGACTAGGCACCAAATTCGGACAGCTCATACTCTGGGTGCCCCATTCATCGCTACTTACCCCAACGAACGAAGTTCGCTAGGGATCCCGATACGCGATGGGTGGGGCGCAGTACTGGAATTTGGCGTTTATCGTAACTGCTTGAAAAGACAGCATTAAACGCTCCTTCCATTAAATTCTGGCGGTTTCTCTCGAATCGGTATTCCCAAAGCACAAGCGGAGGCCTATGCTGTTCCGTTGCCGGGAGGCGAGGGCGCCTTTCGGCAGAGACGGAGCTCTATGTCAGCTACGAAGAGCATTCTTTCCCAACCGGCCCAGGCGACCACAACAACGAACGTTGATTTTCTTCCACTCAAGGGAATCGATCACCTGGAGTTCTACGTGGGTAATGCTCGGCAGGCCTCGTATTTTTACCGGACAGCTTTTGGCATGTCTCTGGTGGCTTATGCAGGACCTGAGACCGGGCAACGAGATAGAGCGTCGTATGTTGTTCAACAGGGCAAGATTCGCTTTGTGCTGACGACGGTCCTCCGCCCAAGTCATGCGATGGCGGAACATGTGCAGCGCCACGGTGATGGTGTTCGTTGTGTGGCTTTATGGGTGGACGATGCTCGCCAGTCGTGGCATG
>JAEKKE010000434.1 GCA_019510535.1 Acidobacteriota bacterium | reverse complement strand
ACCTACAGGGAAAATGTTCTAACGCGAACAAGGCAACAACAAAAGGCCCGGGCAACCGCCCGGGCCTTTTGTTTTAAGTTCTTCGCAAAAATATTGTCATCCTGAGCGCCGGGGTCCCCGGCGAACTTGTTCGCTGGGGTGGGTTCGCGAAGAACCTGCTTTTCTATGCTTCGGCCGGCCGAATCCTCTCGCTGTTTATCGCGAAATCCAAAGGCTAGAGCATTTTCCCTGTAGGTGTGATGTAGGGCTTCCGCATCTATGGGCGTTTTCCGCAATGAAAACGCCGCTGCACGCCCCCTCACGGGATACCCAGCAACAGGGAAAATGCTCTAGATCTTGTCACCCGGCGTACGATTCCACGTCTGCAGCACACGCTGGTCATGCTCGTATCCAAGGATCGACAGCGACGCAGGCACCAGTGAAAGCAGACGCGCACCACGCGGCTCCAACCCCAGCCACGTAGCTGCCAGGATGCGCAGAATATGACCGTGAGCCACCAGCAAGGTGTCACCCTCTGGTGCGGTCGCAAGCGCTGTGTCGATCACCCTCTGCGCACGGACAGCGACCTCTTCGATCGTCTCCCCATTGGGAATCTCAGAGTCGAAGATATTCCAATGCGGATCGTTGCGCTGCTCGCGAATCTGCGGCGTCGTTAGCCCCTCGAAGATGCCATAGTTCCACTCGCACAGATCAGGATTCACCACCGCATGCGGCCCATAACCAAGCAGGATGCAGGTCTCTCGCGCGCGTTGCATGGGGCTGGTTTGAACCAGTGCGAAACACCGCTGGTTCAGCAGCGCTCCAACGGTACGGGCCTTTTCCTGGCCTTTCTCCGTGAGAGGAATATCGGTGACACCGGTGTGCTGGCCGGAAAGCGACCACTCGGTTTCACCATGGCGAACGAGAAAGAGACGAGGCTTGGCACTCATGAAGTCAGTGTAGAGGAGAGAACGTTACTAAACCTTCCTGCAATATTAAACCTCTTGTCTACTGCCCGCAGCGCAGTCATAGCGCACATACGTGCGCTTGCCTCGCTTAAGGGGACGGCTTTCAGCCGTACCGTACTCAACGTCCCAGAAAGAAACGGCTTCAGCCGCAGAGGTACCACGCCTAAAGTCCCAAAGAAATCGCGAAGACGATTCTCGCAACGCTCGTCCCCGAGAATGGGGTCATACACATTCCCTATATAAACGTAACCAGCTTCGCCGACGCCGCCGGCACGCTCACCGGGATCGGCCCGGGCATCTCGCGAATCATCATCGTATGCATCTCGCTGCCCAGCTTCGCCTCGTGCGCCTCAAGCGATGAAGCCGTCAGCGTGCGGATATCCGTAATCCCCTTCGCCGTCACATTCACCGTAATGGACTGCTTCGCATCCTTGTTGATCACCGCTACGGCAAGCTTGCCATCCGGCAGCTTCGCCGCATAGATGCTCACGTTCACATTGCCCATCTCCGCCTTGACTGGCAACAGCGTTGCCCCCGCCAGCAGGCCGGCAAAGCGCATGCCGAAGTTCACCGGCTCCGCCGTATAGCGGGCATTCGGCTCCTCATTGATGGGCGTGTAGAACGGCCGCGGATGTGGCACGGCGCGGTCAGGCATCAGCTCTTCCCCCGGCAGCGTTCCACCAAGCGAGTCAGCCACCTCCTTACCTCCGCCGCCATGCAGGTTCACACCCGAGTAGCCATAGCTCGCCAGCGTCAGCAGATAATCTGCCGCCCACAGCGAAGCCGCAAAGACATCCGAGAATCCCGGCTTGCCGCCGCGATAGCACGTGTTGCCCTCGGTCATGCGATAAGGAAGCTTCAACGCCTCACCTGCCTCACGCGCCAACTTCGCCTTCGAGATCGCCGCCGTATCCGTCGTCAACAGGCGCTCGATCGTAGCCTTCGGATTCGAAGGTGGACCAGTGAAGTAGTAATGATGCGACAGCGAGACAAGCTGCGGCTTGTTCTCCACCGCCGGCCACAGCGCCGCAATCTTCGGCAGCCAGGTCACATCGCTGGCAACATCCGGAATGCCGAACTTCGCATGCGGCGCCTTGGCGCGAATAGCGTTGGCATGCGTCAGCCAGTCCTTCAGATACGCATCGACGCCCCACGTCTTCGAGTCGCGCAGATGGCGCCCGAAGATATCGACCTCATTGCCGACCTGCAGATACTCCAGCCGGTCGCCCAAAGTCTTGATGACGAAGGCAGCCTCATCCGCGTTGTCCTCAGGACGCGCCGTGCCCAGGTTCAGGCCATAGATGCAGGTCCATCCCGTCGCTTTCAGAAACGCAGCAAGATTCCGCACCCGCTCCGGCGAGATGATGTAACTCAGGTTGGCATTCGGCTCGCCAACCACGGTCTCCGTATGCGGCCTCTCGGGAGGCTTGGTTCCCGGCTTTGCCTGCCACCAGGAGAACTCACCGGTGTTGCCTCCCAGACGCAGAACGCCATGCGGCGACAGCGCCTTGAACTCCGCGATCAGATTCTTGTTCGCCGCGGTAAAGACCTCAGGCTTGCTAAGCTGCTGACGCTCATACGAAAGCCCGATGAAGTTCAGCGGAATCGTGTGAATCGGGTGCTCCGCATCGATGGTGACGGCAACAGCCGCCTCTCCGGCCTGGGCAAAGATACGGTGCGATAACGACGTGACGGCAAGCGTAGCTGCGGAGGTGCGAAGAAATCGGCGACGGTCCA
>JAEKKE010000337.1 GCA_019510535.1 Acidobacteriota bacterium | reverse complement strand
GAGCCGGAGGTGGCTGGAGATGCTACCGAAAGCTTCGCCAAGAAAGAGCTGGTGGAGTGGCCGGCGGAGAAGACAGTGCGCACCATTGCGGACGGTCTGCGGACGCAGAGCCTGGGTGTGCTGAACTTCGCTCACGTGATGGAGTACACCGACAACATCTTCACCGTGAGTGAAGAAGAGATCCTCGCAGCACTGAAGGTCTACTTGAACGAGACGAATCTGGTGCCGGAGCCGAGCGGGGCGGTGACACTGGCGGGCGCTCTCTTCCATCCTGAGAAGCTGCCTGCTGGGATAAAGAAGGTTGTTGTGGTGTTGAGTGGCGGTAATATCGATCCGGCATTGAAGGCGCAGTTGCAGGGGAGCTAGGGCGCTCTTACCTTGCGTCGGGATGACGTGTGGACCGTCTATAGAGGTATGACGATGAAGCGGCTTGTGATTGGGGTGATGGTCTGCGCCGCCGCGGTGTGCGGCGCGCAGAAGAAGTCGAAGCTGCCGCCGCAGTACCAGGGCGCGGCGCGGGCGACGGTGTTGCATACGGCGAATGTGTATGTCTCCGCCGAAGATGGGTCGCAGCGGGTGAGCGTTGTGACACCCGGACACGAAGTCACCATCATGGACCGTTCGCCGGGATGGGTACGTGTCTTTGCTAATACCGACGAGCCGGAGCAGAATGACTACGACGCTCCAGAGATTCAGGACGACAGCCAATCGTCGCCGGTCAGCGGATGGATCAAGGACAAGGGAGTCGTTGGTCCTGGGACTCCGAACGGCGACAGGTTGATCTTTGGTGCGGCAGTCATTGCTGAGTCGCAGGCATATGCACCGCATGCGCCGAAGGACGCGGCTGCGATGGCCCATTTCCTATACAAACGCATGTTCGAATACTTCCCACAGTCTCCACTAGCGGGAGAAGCAGCGTGGAGATCGGCGGATATCCGCTGGCAGTTGCAGAAGGCGGATTTTGCGACGCTGCCGTCGGCGAAGGAACAGGATCCCAATCTGCGTCCGCGCCTGTATGAGGATGAGCTGAAGAAGGTCATCAAGTACTTTCCGGGATCGAAGTATGCCGCGATGGCCGCGTATGAGCTGATCGACCAGAAGCTATGCGGCGACTGGCAGGGCCTGCCAAAGTGTCCAGATAAAGAGACCGAGCACTACGAGAAATATGCCAAGGAGTATCCGGACGGTCCGAAGACGGCTGAAGCGCTCTGGCAGGCGGTCTATCGTCAGGGTGTCGTGAGCAGCATGTATCTGGCCGAGGAGAACAAGAAGAAGGCGGATAATGCGGCCTCTCATGCCAGTTCGTTGAACGACCAGTTACAGTCTCGCTTTGGTTCGACAGACTGGGCTGCGCGCGGCTCGGCGCTGATCTACCGGTTACAGCAGGGGATTCCTGTCTACGGAAACGATCGCGATTAGAGCATTTTCCCGGCAGGCGTAGCGTAGGGCTTGCGGCATCTATAGGCGTTTTCCGCAATGAAAACGTCGCTCCACTCTTCTACTGGGATACCCAGCAACAGGAAAAATGCTTTAAGCAGCAGTTAATGCCCTTTCAGGTAGGCTGGAGTGAGAACGCTTCACGTACTCTGGCAGCCGGAGGGGCTATTTGAACGATTATCTGTTGAGTGTCATCCTTGGCATCATCGAAGGATTGACTGAGTTTTTGCCGGTCAGTTCCACCGGCCATCTGCGTATCGCCGAGGCGGTGCTGCATCTTTCGCTCGACGATGCCTACTGGAAGATGTACACCATTGTGATTCAGCTTGGCGCCATTCTGGCGCTGCTGTTGCTCTTCCGCCATCGCATCATCGGCTACCTGCACACCTTCCCCAAAGGCAAGCGTGGCGATAAGACCATGTTGACCCATCCGGTCTCGCTCACGCTGATTGCTTTTGTCTGCACGGCGATTCCGGCGAAGATTCTGGACAAGGTGATTGGAAAGAATCTCGAGAATCTGACGGTGATCGCCTGGGCGCTGGTGATTGGCGGCATCGCGATGTGGGTCATCGATACATGGGCCTCGAAGCAGACCTCGCGTACCAACCATGTGGACAACATGTCCCTTGGCCAGGCCATCTGGGTCGGTCTATGCCAGATTCTCAGTGCGGCCGTACCGGGCACTTCGCGTTCGATGTCGACCATTGCCGCTGGCCAGCTTGCAGGAATGAACCGCGAGACAGCCTTGGAGTTCAGCTTCCTTGTCTCGATTCCGACGATGATTGCTGCCACCGGCTATGCACTGCTGAAGGCGCTGCATCCTAAGCCGGAGGCGGGCGAGACCATCGCTCCGCTGGTGATGACAGGACACGGCTGGGTAGTGCTGGCGATTGGCTTCGTGGTGTCGTTTATCGTTGCGTACGGCGTTGTGGCATGGTTCCTCGCCTGGGTGCGGAACCGTGGATTTACGCCGTTTGCCATCTACCGCATCATCGTAGGTGCTGCACTGCTGCTATGGCTGAAGATGCACGTGTAGCAGTTCATAGAGAGAGAAAAGGCCTGCCAACCGGCGGGCCTTTTGTCTTCTCTGTTCACATTTTTGTGCGGAAGAATCCTTATATACCGGAAATGAGAGCAGATGCGATGGCCTCAGCGAAAGCAACAATGCGGTTGGCGAGCTACGGAACCTTGGCGCCGGGCAAACCCAACCATCATCAACTGGCGGGGCTAAAGGGACGCTGGCTGAAGGGCGTTGTTCGTGGGCATCTCTATGACAGCGGATGGGGTGCGGCTCTCGGTTATCCCGGACTTATTCTCGATGAGAACGGACCGGAGGTTACGGTGCACCTCTTCGAGTCTTCTGACTTGCCCGCTCATTGGGAGCGTCTTGATGAGTTTGAAGGCCCTGGCTATGTGCGCGTCGTGGTACCGGTGAACACGGACGAAGGAGTTCTTGAAGCGTATCTCTACTCACTTGCTCCGGAAGCGTCCGGCCCTCATCCGTGAGCTGGCCGGGGACCCGGTCGCTACGAAATGACAAAACAAAAAAGCGAGTCGAGCACCTGTTGACGGGGGAGGACATCGTCGTCTATCGTCTTCCCCTAAGATGATTAGGGAAGAAAACACCGATTCCGGCTCACTGCTCCAGGGGACTCTGGAGATGCTTGTTCTGAAAGCCCTCGCGCGGGGACCGCAGCATGGCTATGCGGTCGCGGAGTGGATCCACCATGTCTCACACCAGTTGCTGAAGGTAGAGGAAGGAGCGCTTTATCCCGCGCTCCATCGGCTGGAGATGCGCGGCTTTCTCAATGCAGAGTGGGGCGCCTCTGAAAACAACCGCCGCGCCAAGTTCTACCGGTTGACGGCTGAGGGCACGAAACGTCTCGATGCGGAGTCGCAGCGTTGGGCCAGGCTCTCGGCGGCAGTCGCGTTCGTCATGCAGTCTTCCTGAGGAGGAACTACGATGCTCCCTGCAATCAGTGCATTTCTTGGGCGCTTGCGTTCGCTGTTTCGCGGGCGCCGCATGGAGAGTGAGATGTCCGAGGAGTTAGCGTTCCATCGGGAGCGGCTGCGGGAGAAGTATCTTCAGGAAGGCATGTCAGAAAAGGCAGCAGAACGTGCTGCCCGTGTCAGACTGGGGAATGCGCAGCGATGGCAGGAGCGGCTGCGTGAGCTATGGAGCTTTCGCATTCTCGAAGAGCTCACCCGTGACATCAGGTTCTCTCTGCGCCTGCTCTGGAAGTCACCTGGATTTACCGCTGTTGGTCTGGCGACTCTCGCGCTTGGCGTGAGCGCGAATACAGCGGTGTTTTCACTGATCAATAGTCTTTTGTTGCGACCGTTGGCGGTGCCGCAAGCCCAACAAATGGTGGTTCTGAGCACTCAGGAGGGAGCCCCACAGCCCGGCTACTCCTTCTGCACGCCGTTCTTTCGTGGCCTCGAAGGCAAGGGAGATGTCTTCCAGAATGTGTTTGCATTTGTGAATGACACACTCCAGGTGCGCGGAGAGTCGGGCAATGTCAATGTCCACGGTGTGATGGTGAGTGGGCAGTACTTTCCGGCCATGCAGGTAAAGCCGGTAATGGGGCGTTATCTTACGCCGGCTGACGATCAGGAAGGCGGCGGTTCTTCAGGGTTTGCCGTGGTGATCAGCGAAGACTTCTGGAAGACCTGGTTCAATGGCGTTCCGGACGTAGTCGGTCGAAGTCTGATGATTGCGAACGCATCGTTTACGGTGGTGGGTGTTATCCCTAAGAGCTTTACGGGAGCAGATCCCACGCACCACCCGCAGATCTATGCACCACTGTCCGCCGATCCGATCATCGATGCTCCGCGGGATCACCTTCATGGCGGCACACACGCCTGGTGGCTGACGGTGATGGCGCGGCTGCAGCCAGGCGTCGATCTAGAGAAGGCGAATGCTGCCTTGCAAGCCGTTTCAACGGGCGTTTTGCATACGTCGACAGGCGAAGCCGACTGGATCAAGGATGAAGAGCAACATCACTTCCATTTCGCAGCCGAACCTGGATCGAACGGGTTTGCCTATGTCCGCTCCGTATTTCGCAAACCTCTGCTGATGATGTTCGGCATGTGTGGCGGGCTGTTATTGCTGGCATGCCTTAACCTGGCGAGCCTTCTGTTGGCGCGTGGTGCCGTACGAGAGCGGGAACTCGCGACGAGACGGGCTTTGGGGGCCACACGGTTACGGCTGATTCGGCAGCTCATGATCGAAAGTCTCTTCTTAGCAACTCTGGGAACCGGGCTCGGCATGGCATTGACCCCGATTGTGGGCCATGCACTGGCGGCGATGCTCTCTGGAGGAAGCGGTCCTGACAGCATGAGCTTGGATATCTCTCCGGATTGGCGTCTCTACGGTTTTGCCGCAGCCGTAGCTTTTATTGCCGCTGTGCTGATTGGTCTGATGCCGGCGTGGCGCGCAACCGAAGGAGATCTGAACGAGCAGATCAAGAATGGGCAGCACGCGCAACAGCAGCGCAGACAGACCAGATTGATCCCGCGTCTGCTCATGATCTCTCAGGTGGCTCTGGCGCTCATTCTGGTCTCGGGTGCGGCGCTGCTGGCTACCAGTCTGGTGCGCTTGTATCGCTCAGGGCTTGGATTTGACCCTCATGGAGTGGTCAACATCTCCTTCAGTATGGACAAACAACAGTTGGATGGAGAGCCGTTGATGGAGGTTTATCGACAGATCTGGGACGGTCTGAAGACGGCACCGGGCGTTAAGGACGTCAGCTTCCAATTTGTCGTTCCTCTTTCGCACAGAGGTTGGAACGGCCATTATGCAGCTCCTGGTGGTGAACGTCATCTCCTCTGGCTGAACAGTGTTGGCCCGGACTATTTCAACACCATGCGTATTCCCCTGGATCAGGGGCGTGGATTTACCTGGAGCGATACGAAATCATCAGGTCTGAAGATCATTCTGAATCGCTCGGCGGCAAAGCTGTTCTTTCCTCAAGGTGGCGCGATTGGCAGGCAGATCGTGGATAGGGACAAGGTTGCTTATGAGGTCGTGGCCGTGGTGGGAGATGCGAAGTATCGCGATGTACGTGGTCCCGCGGCTCCGGCTGGATATGTCCCGATGCAGCAGGACTCTCAAAAGAAGCCTTCGCTTAGCGCTGTAGTGCGTGTCGATGGTCCGTGGCAGCCGCTGGTGCAGTTCTCGAGAGAGTTGACGGCAAGGCTTGTACCGTCTATTCCAGCTCCCGTCATCCGTCCTATGGATGAGGTTGTCGACACCTCCATCAACACGGAGCGGATGATGGCTCTGCTAGGAGTGTTTTTTGCTGGATGCTCGCTGCTGGTGACGGCGATAGGGCTCTACGGAACACTCTCGTACGCGACGGCGCGAAGGACCAACGAGATCGGAATCCGTATCGCCCTGGGAGCGCAGCGCCGGCGCGTGATGGCGATGATCTTCCGGGAGAATGCAGTGGTGGCCACGATCGGTTGCGGAGCCGGATTGGCGGTTGCAGTTTCGCTCTCTACCGTCTTAACGAGCTTTCTTTATGAAACCTCGACGCGTGATCCATGGATCTTTGCAGGAGCGACGTTTACGCTGGTATGTGTGGCGAGCGCAGCATCGCTGCTTCCCGCAGTACGTGCCTCCTGGATCGATCCCATGCAGGCAATTCGCTCTGAATGATGACACGCCCTGGAGCATTTTCCCCTGCCGCTGGGTATCCCGGAAGAGGCGTGCAGCGGGCGTTTTCATTGCGGAAAACGCCTATAAATGCCGAGGCCCTACACTACACCTACAGGGAAAATGCTCTAGCGCTTGTTTTCGCCGGCCGGAAGTGCAAACGCGATATATCCCTTCGAGGTCGTCGGGTTGGAGACGCCACCGGGAGGAATGTAAGCGCCCTCGGGATAAGGCGTGCCTCCACCACTCACGGTAAACAGGACATACTCGCGTCCATCTGCTTCATAGACAGCAGGCACTCCCTGCGATCCGTTGGGTAGATCTT
This sequence comes from Acidobacteriota bacterium, assembly GCA_019510535.1. Lineage (GTDB taxonomy): Bacteria > Acidobacteriota > Terriglobia > Terriglobales > Acidobacteriaceae > Terriglobus. Next base: position 3,302 of record JAEKKE010000337.1, on the reverse strand, counting down.
TGGTGAAGACTACTTTGCCGTTGGTGCTATCCAGCACGTAGAGCTTCGAGTCATTGCCGGCGAACAGGACCAGGCCGCCCGCAGTGGTTACGAAGCCACTCTTCGGATAGATGTTTCCCCGCAACTTATCACTGCGACCTGCCTGGGGGACATCGCCGTACGGGGTCTGCCATTTGATCTTGCCGGTATTCAGGTCGTAGGCAGTGATGGTGCTCCAGGGGGGAGTAATGACATAGGGCTCGTTGCCATATCCGGTCTTGTAACGGGACGGAGGACCTTCGACGTCATTCGGATAAGCCGGCTCACCTCCCAGCGTGCGCATGAAGGCCTGTGTGGTTGCCGATGGCGCCGAACCTAATGGTGCGAGATCGGGCTGCTTCAGAAAAGCCATCAGATCATTCAAGGCCGGCGCCGGTAGCGAAGAGAAGGACGGCATGGTCGCTCTGCCGCTGGTGATGGTATTGCGCGTTGCATCGATACCAAGCCGGCTGACAACGGTGTCGAGCGCAGGTCCACGATCGCCCTTCAGCTCAGGTCCGTGGCAGAACTGACAGTTCTGTTCATAGACAGCGCGTCCCATCTGTTCCTGGGTAGGAATGCCGGTTCTGGGACGCACGTTGTGCGGCCGGCTTGGGATCAGACCACCTGCATTGGCCGTCGTCGATTCGCCGGCGCGTACCAGCTTGATAATCGATGGCATGTCTTTGGAGAGGACATAGACTGTGCCATCTGCAGCGTTTGCTCCGGTACTGAAGAAAAGAGCTCCACCGTTCACGCTGGGGAGGTTGATCGTGTCCGCCGTTGTCGATGGAGGTGTGTAGAAGCCGGTTCTCGCGTTGGACAGACGCTCGCGCCACCAGGGCACCTCTTCCGGCTTCATAAAGCCTTCGTACATATCTTTCACAGTCATGCCCTGACGCGCAAACGGGGGCACGACGGTGGGAAAGGGCTGCGTCTTCGAAGTGACCTCTCCTGGAACATCACTGGCCGGGACCGGACGTTCTTCGATCGGCCATAGCGGTTTCCCGGTGAGCCTATCGAAGACATACAGGAAGCCGTTCTTTGACGCCAGCGCCACGGCATCGACTGTCTTGCCGTCGTGCTTCACTGTGACGAGCTGAGGTGCAGAATCTGGGTCGTAGTCCCAGACGTCATGGTGCACCGTCTGGTAGTGCCAAAGGTGCTTGCCGGTGCGCGCGTCGAGAGCCAACAGGCAGTCGGCATAGAGATTGTTGCCTTTCCGATCGCCGCCGTAGAGCTCGTATTTAGCGGAAGCAACTGGGAAGTAGGCGATGCCGCGTTTGGGATCGACCGTGATCTCACCCCATACATCCACGCCACCCATGTATTTGTAGGCGTCCTTCGGCCACGAGTCGTATCCGAACTCTCCCGGGCGCGGGATGGTATGGAAGACCCAAAGAAGCTTGCCGGTCACTACATCGAAGGCACGGATGTCGCCCGGAGGAGCAAGGTATCCCTCGCCGGTGGCGCTGCCGAGGATGATGATGTTCTCAAAGACGCGGCCGGGAGTACGGGAAGAGAGCGGCCGGGTAGCGCGGTCGAGGCCGATCTTCAGGTCGAGTTTCCCGTGGTCGGCGAAGGAGTCGACGAGCTGTCCGGTGCGTGCATCCAGGGCCTGCAGATAACCATTGGCAGAGACGAGCACGCGACGGTCTTTGCGGTCTTTGCTCTCCCAGTAGTTGGCGCCGCGCATACCCGCGACGCCAGCAAAACGCGAGGGTGCATTGCCGGGAAGGGTAAAGGCGTGGCTCCACAGCTCCTTGCCTGTGGTCGCATCAAGCGCCACCAGAGAGCCTTGCTTTGCGGCCACATACGCGATGTTGTCAATAACCAGCGGGCTGAAGGTGTAGGTGATGTCATCACCGGTGAGATAGCTCCAGGCGACATCGAGCTTATTCACGTTGCCGGTATGGATCTGTTTCAACGGTGAGTAGTGCGCACTCTCCGGTCCACCGAGATAATCCTTCCAGCCAATAGGAGCCTGCTGCGCAGATGCAGCGGTACAGGCGCACACCAGCAGAAACGCTGTGGCGCTGAAGATGTGACCTGAGACTAAATGCGAAATGTGACTTTGTCCGGAGCTTGCCCTCCGTGATGTTTGCGGGCCGTACACTTTTTCCCCTCCGTCTGAGAGCGCGTGGAATTGCAGGAGAGAATAGTACATTACGCAATATATGTTGCGCATTATGCAATATAGGCGGGCTCGCTGCTTTGGAGAATCGCAGCACGCCCGATGGGATGGGTCTTAGTTGGGGATGATAGGCACCATCTGATCGGTAACCGCATCCTGAACGAATATCTTGAACCAGCTGAGAAAGCCAGCGCCGGGAATTTCACTCAGAACCGCACCGGTGAGGGTATGAACTCTGGTTGTGTAAGGGCCGGCCAGCGTCGCCTCGGTGAGCCTGGTCTGTATGAGTTTGATCCGGGCAGGAGTGAAACCGCGGTTCTGAATCTCCTGCCACAGCGGTGAGTCTTCGCTGTCGATGGCTTCGAAGGTGCGAAAAAGATCTTCCAGTTGCGGCCTCACCTCCGAGGCCCAGACGGATTGAAAGAGGTCCACATCCTGCCTGATGCGGCTCTCCACCATGTCGTTCACGACATTCATGATGAATGTCAGCAGGAAGAGAAAATTGTTCTTGTTTTAGGGGAAGCTCATCCGTCACCTCGATACCGGCCCAGCATAGCAAGCCTCGTAGGCAATGGTCGTATAGAGCGCACCTTTGGTGCTCATAGCACCCGGGTGCCCCACCCTCGCGGAGCTAGGGTGGGCGAAGAATACCCAAATTCCTAAGAAAGACAGAATCCAATTTTGTCGATACAGGGCCCTAGACCAATGCCGACTCAGATTCCGGGATGTGTTTATGCCCACTGGTGCTAGCTCCTGCACGGGGATGCAGCGCCAGACTGTCGATGACCGGGCCCAGGGCGAAGATCGCCATGAGAACGATGGCCCAGCGGAAATCGCTGAGATCCGGGTGAGCTGCGGAGTGTCCCTTGGCCATGGCGACGATGCGCAACGTGATAGCTCCCACCGCGACGCCCATGCCCGCGCTCAGTTGCATGATGGCGCTCAGGAATCCATTTGCGCGGCTCATTCGCTCTGCCGGGATCTCTGCGTAGGCCAGGGTGGTCAGGCAGGTGAACTCCAGCGACCGGCAGGCTCCGTGGATAAACAGGATGAAGAGCAGCAGAGCGGTAGGCGTGCCCGGCGTCAGCAGAGCGCACAGGCCGATGGTGCCCACGGTGATGAGGCCGTTAACGATCAGCAGGCGGCGGAA
>JAEKKE010000465.1 GCA_019510535.1 Acidobacteriota bacterium | reverse complement strand
ACCAATCGGGTGGATGCGATGAACCACTACGGCGTAGCCCGTGAAGCAGCAGCTATCTATGACGTTCCGCTGCAGCCGCTGGATCTGACGCTGCCTTCACCAGCTGCCGGTGAGTCTCACCCGGTGCGTATTGAGGCGAAGGAACTGTGCGGACGCTTCACCGCTCAGGTAATCCGAGGCGTAACCGTCAAGGCCACCGAGGGCGACATCGCCTCGCGTTTTGCGGCGCTGGGACAGAAGCCGATCTCGAACGCGGTCGACATTACCAACTACACCTGGCTGGCCATGGGCCATCCGACCCACGTCTTCGACCTCGACAAGCTCGAAGGCGCCATCGTGGTGCGCACCGCCCGTAAGGGTGAGACCATCAAGCTGCTGGACGGCAGCGAGAAAGTGCTGGAGGCTGATGACCTGGTTATCGCCGACGAAAAGAAGGCACTTGGTCTGGCCGGCGTGATGGGTGGCTGGGACTCGCGTGTCACGGAAGAGACGAAGAACATCCTGGTAGAGGCTGCATGGTTCGATCCGTCGAGCATTCGCCGCAGCTCGCGCCGTCACGGTCTGCATACGGACGCGTCGCATCGTTTCGAGCGCGGTGCCGATATCGCAGCTGCTCCGGCGGCCAATGCCTTGGTCTCGAAGCTCCTTGTACAGTTCTGCGGCGGCACCCTGACCGGAGCCATGACCGATGTTTTGATTCCGGAGATCGAAGCAAAGACAACGAAACGCGCTCCCATTGCGTTGGCAGTGAGCGAAGTACAGCGTCTGCTTGGCTCCACAACCGATGGCAAAGGCATTACCGCCTGTGTCGTGGAGCAGTATCTGCGTGCCCTGGGCTGCGTCCTGGCTCCTGCCGGCGATAGCGCTTATGCGGTAACGCTGCCCTCGTGGCGGCTTGATCTTGAGCGCGAGATCGATCTGATTGAAGAGGTCGCTCGTGTATATGGCTACAACCGCTTCGAGAACACGCTTCCTTCGTTCTCCGGTGGAGTGGTGGAGCTGCCCTACGAGGCTCCAGAGCAGGCAGTCCGGTCGACCTTGCTCGCAACGGGTTTCACGGAGGCGATCTCCAGCACCTTTGCCTCTGAAGTCGATTCGCAGACCTTCGCCGGTGGCGGCGTGCCGATGGGCAATCCGCTGAATGAAGAGGCAGGTAACCTGCGCCCTTCGCTGCTGCCAGGTATGGTGACCATGTTGGCCACGAACCTGAACCGCGATGTCAACGACGTCCGCCTGTACGAGATGGGCACCCGGTTCACAGGATCGACGGCAAAGGTCGTGGAAGAACCATCACTCTCGCTGGGAGCAACCGGCGGAGCCCGTGCCACCGCAGTGGTAAGCGAGGCCGATGCTCTCTTCTACGAGCTAAAGGGCGCACTCGAAAAGCTGTTCGCACGATTCCGCATCACAGCGCCGGTATATGCGCAGACGAATCTGCCATCGTGGGTCGAGCCAGGCCGCGGAGCCACCATCACCATCGAAGGCCAGATCGTGGCCGCGCTGGGTGAGCTAGCTTCGGCAGAAGCTGCCAAGCGCAAGCTGCGGCAGCCGGTGTGGCTGGCCGAAGTGAATCTGGCGAAGCTCTTCGCCTTCCCGCTACGCACTCCGGTGGCGCATGAGATCTCGCGTTACCAGGCGGTCGAGCGCGACTTTTCGTTTGTCTTCCCGGACGCCGTGACATGGGCAGCGGTGGAAGCCGCGATTCATGGACTCGGCAACGCCGAACTGCTGCGAGTGGCTCCGGAGGAGATCTTCCGCGACCCGAAGGGCAAGGCTGTCGCCGCTGGACACTACTCCCTGCTGACCCGCGTTGTCTTCCAGTCGCAAGAGCGCACGCTGCGCGACGAAGAACTGACGGGCTGGTCAGCCGAGATCATTAAAACGCTGGAAGGACTTGGCGGAAAACTGCGAGCGTAGGATGCGTCATCCAACTCCTTTCAGTCAGCGCCGGATGGAGACGGGGTGCCAAGCCAGATTCCCCAGACTGTGGATTTCCAGCCGCATATTCACCGCGCGAAGGCTATACTTCGCCCAGAAGAGGTAGATTTTCAGCTATGAGCACCGCCCCAACCACCGTAACCGTCGATGAACTGCAGGCACTTGAACAGAAGGTGCTCCGTGCCGTTGAGATTGTCCGCAAAGAGCGCGAAGAGCGCTCCGCCGCTGAGGCGAAGGTCGCGCAACTCACGCAGCAGGTGCAGTCACTACGCGAACAGCTTGAGCTGCAGCAGATGGAAACCCAGGACGTTCAGACGCAGGTCGATAGCCTGAAGGGCGAACGCGAGAACGTGCGCGGACGTATGGAGAAGCTGCTCGAGCAGCTCGAAACGCTGTAGGAGGAACGATGGCAGAAATCCCCCAGGCCGTCAGTGTTGATATCTACGGGCAGATCTACAATCTGCGCGGAACCGACCCGCAGTACATCGAGCGCCTGGCTGCATTGGTCGACGCAAAGATGCGCGCCGTTGCCTCGCACGGCGCAACCGTAGATTCCCTGCGTGTCGCTGTTCTGGCTGCGCTGAATATCGCCGATGAGCTGGAACAGGCACGCGGACGCTACTCGTAGCTTGAGGGCAGCGTGGAAGAGACCTCCACGACAGTGCGCAACCGCGCCGACTCGCTGGCAGGTCTGCTCGATTCGATTCTGGAAGAACGCCGCGTCAGCTGACGCGGCGATTCCATTCCGC
>JAEKKE010000464.1 GCA_019510535.1 Acidobacteriota bacterium | reverse complement strand
TGTTGATATCAGGGCAACGCGCTCATGGAATCAGTCCTCAAGTCGATTTCTCGTTATCGACTCGCCCCTCGATGAGCGCATTGGCGATTTGGCATCAATCCAGAATCATTCCTGACGATATGCGCGCTTGTCAGTACGAATTTACCTTAGGCGGGAAGCAATCCCGCTATGCGATAACTTTCGATCAGGCTGTCATAGAGTGTGATATCTGCCCGACTTCTCGCCATCAGTTGAGCACCTACGATTCCCGAATAAATGGCACGCGCTCGCTTCTCGGCCTCCCTGGGACTTGCAACCTTAGCGGCAACCAACGTCTTCTTCAGCCACGCAATGTTGACGTCAGCGAAAGCCTGGACTTCTGTTTTCACTTCGTCAGGCAGGTCATCGAATTGCGCGGACATAAAGCTGCAGAGGCAGATGCGGTTTTCGTTCTCTAGTGCCCAGCGAAAGGTCTCCGGGTAGCGGCGCAGAGCGTCCAGCGGCTTTGGTGAGTTCTGCAGCAGAGATTCAAGATAAGCTGCAGCGTCCTCCCAGTAGCGCCTTGCTACCGCCGTAGCCAGATCAGCTTTGCTCGGGAAGTGGTAGTAAATACTCGCGGCTTTGATGCCGACCTGTTCAGCCAAATCACGGAAGTTCAATCCTGCATAACCGTGGGCTTGAGCCGTTAGCTTTGCGGCGGCCAGGATCTCTTCGCGAGCGTTTGTACTCATCACTCATCTCCACACTTCGTTTGAGAAACTTTCTCAATTTCTTGAATCTACCATGTGGCAGGTAGAATCTCAAATTCCACAACCTGCCAAGTGGCAGGTAGAGAGAGGTAGCAAATGAGCACAGAACTGATTTATTCCGACGCAACCAAGCTGGCTGAACTGATCCGCACACGCGAGGTCTCTCCGGTCGAAGTCATGAAGGCACACCTCGATCGCATTGAGGCCGTCAACCCGAACGTGAACGCGATCGTCACGATCGCCAAGGATGCATTGGAGTTCGCCAGGAAAGCCGAAGCGGCAGTACAGCATGGAGAGGAACTGGGCCCCCTGCATGGTGTCCCATTCACCGCCAAGGATTCGATTGACACTGCGATGGTGCCGACCCAACGGGGAACGCCGATCTTCAAAGGACGAACTCCGGACAAGGATGCGACCAGCATTGCGCGCCTGAAGAAAGCAGGGGGAATTCTGCTTGCGAAGACCAATCTTCCTGAATTTTCCTACGGCATCGAAAGCGATAATCTGCTCACCGGCCGAACGAACAACCCCTGGAATCTGGATCTGACGCCGGGTGGCTCAAGCGGTGGCGAATCCGCGGCGATTGCGGCAGGTATGTCTCCGCTTGGCCTGGGTACTGACCTTGCGATCTCTGTTCGGGGACCGGCGGCGCACACCGGCATTGTCTCGCTCAAGGCTACCCACGGACGCATCCCCATGACCGGCATCTGGCCACGTGAGCCGCGCCGTTTCTGGCACGTGGGCCCGATGGCGCGGAGTATCCGCGATCTGTCGTTGGCTTTTTCCCAACTTGCTGGACCGGACGGACAGGACGGCCATTCCAGCAGCGCCATCTCTTTCGATAACGGGATCGGAAGTTCCAACAAGAGTTCGCTTCGTGTGGGCTGGCTGGTGGAGCCCGGCTTTGGGCCGGTCGACCGCGAGACCGCGGCGACCGTGCAAGCTGCCGCTGAAGCGCTTAAGGATTTCGGGCACACGGTCGAGTCCGTACGCATTCCTGCTCTTGAGCGCGATTTTGCGCTCGATGTGTTCAGCCGTCTGCATGTCCTCGAGATGAAACCTGGATTCGTGGAGACGACGGCTGGGCGCAGCGAGGACGAAATAGGCGACATGGCCAGGTTGATGCTCTCGTTATCCGACACTCCAGCGGCTGATTACATCGATGCTGCGCAAGCTGCTGAACGGCTGAAGGATGGTTATGCCGAATACTTTCAGAAGTATGATGTCTTGCTGACTCCGGTGCTGCCTACACCCTCCTTCAAGCATGGCCAGGCGGAGTTGCTGATCAACGGCCAGACTGTGAACATCATGGGAATAATGTCCGCGACAACGCCGTTGAATGTTACTGGCTTGCCGGGCGTTTCCATGCGGTTCGGCACGAGCCATGACGGAATGCCGATCGGGGTGCAGATCGTTGGTAGCTGGCAAGCCGAATCCACGATTCTTCACGTCGCGTCCCTTCTGGAGCAAGCAAGCACCGTACGCGACCTACACCCAAATCTCTAAAACGGCACTCACGAAAGAGCGAGCGAATGGGGAGAAGCGGACGAGCCGCTCCTCCCCGTTCGTTCCACAATATGGCGTATTAACCGCCCGAAGCTGGCTTGTATTTACCTAGAGCATTTTCCCTGTTGCTGGGTATCCCGAAAAGGGTGTGCACCGGCGTTTTCATTGCGGAAAACGCCCATAGATGCCGAGGCCCTACACTACACCTACAAGGAAAATGCTCTATCGCGATCTCAACCGGTGACATCAGGCCAAATGAACCGGTTACGGCTGTGCTTTGACAAACAGTTTTTCATCAACGGGTATTACGAGGACGGCAAACGGTGTTCCGGCATCATCGCCGACGACCGGAAGGTGACCTCCGGGATCATTGTTGCCGAGCATCGAATTCTCATAATTGGGAGCGTAGACCATCATGTGAGGATGCCAATGAGCGGCCGGCCCCAGGACCTGG
>JAEKKE010000463.1 GCA_019510535.1 Acidobacteriota bacterium | reverse complement strand
AGATCGCCGTCCCTCTCCGCCAGATAGCCAATATTGTTGAGAGTGAACGCACTGGAGGGGTCCGCGGCATAAGCCTGCTCGAAATTACTGCGTGCGGTCGCCCAATCCTCTTTATTGAGCGCCGACACTCCTCGTACCGTGAACATGTGAGCGCGGATCTGATGGATGTCCATATCCGCCATACGTGCGCGAAGCTTCTCGGCGGATTCAGCAGCGAGCGTACTGATGGGCTTCCCCCGCGACGACTTATCAAGAGCCACCACCACCTGCTGCGTCGAGTGGGTTCTCGCTGCCGCGTCATAGTACTTGAGGGCGTCTTCCAGATTTCCTGTCGCCTGTTCGGCAATGCCAAGATTGTTCAGCGTGAACGGATTGTTTGGGTCCAGAGAAAGGGTCTGCTTCAGCACGGCCTCTGCATCGAAAGCGCGGTTCTGCTGCAGCAACTGCATCGCGTAGATATTAATGCGATTGATTCGCATCGGCGCGCGATCAACCTGGCCCTGGAGCTCGGACACATAACCGAGATTGTTCAGCGTAAAAGGATCGGAGGGGTCATAGAGATAAGCTTTGTAAAACAGCGCCTCCGCCTTCTCATACTTATGTTTTACGACGTGATCCACGCCTTCGCGATTGAGCCGCTGTACCGGAGTCAATTCGGCGCGCCGCGGAATCGTAATGCGAATGTACTGCTGCGCTGAGAGAAAGGGTGAGGCCAGAACACCAGCAAGCACAACCCAAAGATGTTTGCGATTCATAGGATGATCCATCGCTTCGGAGAGTTGACACACTTCCGCAACTTCCCGAGTTAGATTCACGCCGAGGACATAGGGTTTCCTGCATAAGTGAGCGTGTAAGTCAGGGCGTTGCCCGAACCATACCCAGACCACCTGACCCAGACCACCTGGCTGCCCGCCAAAGCATCTCACCGTTATGCGTGTTTCGTGCCTTGGTCTGCTGGCCTTCTGTGCAACTGCCGCTTCCGGTCAGGCTCTTCCGGAAGGGTTGCTTCCCCCGTCTGAGACGGTGGCGAGGACGACCTTACCATCGGCGCCGCCGGGGCGCAGCACGGTGATGGGCGGGCAAATCGAAGATGTCGACCTTATCCGCGATCAGTTTGCCCTGAAAGTGCCCGGCCGTGGGGGCAGTCACACGGTCAAAATCCTTTTCGACGAACGGACGCAGGTCTACCAGAACGGACAGAAGATTTCGGTACTGCATCTGGGTCCCGCGGACCACGCCTCGATCGAGACCAGACTGGACGGAACCTCCATCTTTGCCGTCCGTATTCATATCCTTTCCAAGACGCCCCAAGGGCAGCTACGTGGTCAGGTCGTCGGTTTTAACGCCAGCACGGGTGAACTGAAGATACGCGGCACGAATATCGATAACACCGTGACAATCACCGTACCCGCTGGGACGCCGGTCGCCCGAACCGGTCAGACTGCGTTTTCCAAAACGAGCCCAGGCCTGGCCGATCTGGTTCCCGACGCAATCGTTGATGTCGCCTTTCGACCCGGGAACAACGGTATGGGGCAAGCTAACCGGATTGATGTGCTTGCGGTTCCGGGTGCAGAGTTCGTCTTCCGCGGTGAGCTTCTATCTGTAGACCTTCGAGCCGGAAGAATGTCTATCGCGACAACCTCAGATCATCCGCCAATGGATATCGCATTCGACCCTTCCCGCTTCGAAATAACCCGGCAGCTGCATCAAGGGGGATTGGTCAAAGTCACGACACGCTTTGACGGAACCCGTTACAACGCGACAGACATCCTGACTCAGTAAAAAATAGGCCTTAACGCATTCCTATTTGGGGGTCGCGATCTTTCCTTTCTATTGAAATCCTTATTCCAAAAATCAGAGGGAGCCGGTCCGGCTCCCTCTTTGAGTTTGCGCTGAGTGGGAACTACGGTCCAAAGTTCGTCGGTGTGCACGGATCGTATCCGAGTGAAGCAGGCGAAACAGGAGTTGGCGGTGTCGGGGGTGCTGCCCAGGGAGCGCCGGTAAAGTCGAAGAAATCGGTCAAATCCGGCTGCGCTTTATCGCGTTCCGTGAGGTGCTCTGAGGCGCCGAGGAAACGGCTCTGCACGAACTTCAGGATGGCCGTGTGATCCATCGGAATATGAGAGACATAGTGTTTCCGGACGTATGGAGAGATGACCATATTGGGCACCCGGAAGCCTAGTTGGGCTTTGAACCCGTTAACAGCCGGCGCGTCGCTGGGGTTAGCGCCGGGTTGCGATGACCGCACATCGCAATGCAGAGTAGGTGTTCCCCCAGGTGGCACGCAAGGGTAATACGTGTCTGGGTCTACGGAGATGGAGTTGATGTCGGGAATGTTCCCAACCGAGATGCTGCCGACCATCGGGTCCGTATTGTCATTCGAATGTCCTGGAACCGGAGGCACATGATCATACGGGCCGCCGCCTTCATCGTAGGCCAGGAAGAAGACGGAGTTCATCCAGGAAGAGCTCGTCATCAGGGAATTTACGACCTTCGCCACCTGCTGCTGTCCGGCGAGAATTGACTGCCCTGAACCAGGATGCTCGTCGTTTACCCCGTACCCGGACTCGATGAACGCGAAACTTGGCAATGTTCCGTTTGCCAGGTCCGTGTAGTAGGAGGACAGGGGCGCGATGTGTGTCGGGTCGATGCAGAACGAGTTCGACGAGTCACCCACGACGCTCGATGGCTGGGTCGGAGCAGCGCAAGTACCCGGATTCGAGTGGAGGTAGGTATAGGAGTCCGCAAGCTGCGAGAAGTTTGTTGCCGGGTATACGGCGGATGCTCCGCGGCTCTGGCAGTCGTCAGAATCGAGACACCCCCCCTGGGTCACGGTGTAGTAGAGCTTCCAGGAGACATTGGCAGCAGTCAACTTGGCGAAGATGGTGGGAATCTGCAATTGTGGCAGGCCGTCATCGTTGCCGGGATCCAGAGCCAGCCCCTGGGTCGTGCCTCCGGTCAAGGTGGCGATGCGATTCGGAATGCTCTTGCTGGATACCGGCGAGAACCAGCGATCGGAAAGAGCAAACTGAGATGCCATGTAGTAGTAGTAATTCAGGAAGCCCTGATCGTAATACCCCATGGCACGACGCCCCGTGAAGTCACTGAAGGTTCCCGCACATCCTTTGCCTCCAGCGGCCTGGCAATTTTTCGCATAGTTTTCGTTGGTAT
>JAEKKE010000462.1 GCA_019510535.1 Acidobacteriota bacterium | reverse complement strand
GAAGCGGCGATACTTTCCGGTCTGTCGGATGGGCGCGAATCCAACCCGGTCAAGCGCGGCGCCTGGCTTGCCCGCAAGATCATCGCCCAGCCCCCGCCAAACCCTCCGCCGAATGTCCCGCCCCTCCAGGAAGATACCAAGGGCCTGACCCTTCGCCAGCGCATCGAGCAACATCGCAGTTCACCGGTCTGCGGCTCTTGCCATAGCCGGATTGATCCTTGGGGCATCGCGTTTGAGGACTATGACGCCAGTGGCCGGCTCAAGAAGGCCAAGGCGGATTCGCAAAGCAGGCTGCCGGATGGGACCGCCATCGAAGGCGCCGACGGTCTGAAACAGTATCTCGCCGGCCCCAAGATAGACGAGGTCGCCTTCAGCGTCCTCAAGCACTTGACCACTTATGCCGCCGGCCGCAGCCTGTCCTATGCCGAATTGGACTATCTGCGGCGCGACGGCCTGACATTGAAGAAAAGCGACTACCGTATGCAGGAGATGATCCGGTATGTGGCCGAGAGCCCCATGTTCCTGGAGAAATAATCCGCGCATCCCGTTTTGGAGGATTTTCGATGGGCCGTTTCCGACTTCACCGCCGCGCGCTTCTCTCCGGGATCGGGGGTATGGCGCTTGCCTTGCCTGCGCTTGACGCCATGGGGGAGGAGGTTGCGAACGACATCCCCAAGCGCTTTTGCGCCATCTACACGGCCAACGGCATGGCGATGCCCCGCGCCGAACACGGCATTCCGGAATGGAGCTGGTTTCCGCGCACGGGAGAAAAGGGCGAGCTCATCTATGGCAAGTCCATAGAGCCCCTGCTGCCGCATCAGGGCAAGATCAGCTTCTTCGGCGGCATGTATCATCCCAACGGTCCGAAGAACGATCCCCATATCTGTTCCGACATGTGGCTGACGGGGGCGCCGCTGCAGAATCCCAAGCCGGGCACCTTCAACACCACCAGCCTGGACCAGGTGATCGCGGAGCACACCAAGAACAGTTGCCGCCAGCCGTCGCTGGTGGTCTCGATCGACGCGGGCACCGGCTATCAGTCGCGTACCGCCACCCTGTCCTTCGGGCTGGACGGCCACCCGGTCACAGCCGAGAACAATCCCCGCCGCATCTTCAACCGCCTGTTCCGTGCCGACGCCAATTCGCGCGATGCCGAACATGCGGACCTGCAGCGTCGCATCAAGCTGGTCGACGCCGTCACCGCCTCGGCCAAATCGCTCGACCAGAAGCTGGGCCAGACCGACCGCGTTCGCATGGACCAGTACATGACGTCGCTGAACGAAATCGAATCGCGCCTGGCCGCCAGCGAGCGCTGGATCGACATTCCGCTCAAACAGCAGGACTATTCGCACCTGGACCTGGACGCCACCAATGACGGCGACGCGGCTGAGTTCTACAAGACGATGTATGAGCTGATCGCACTGGCCTTCGACGCGGACATCACGCGGACGGTGACCTTCATGCTGAATCGGGAAGACGGGATGGGGATCAGCGATACCTTTCCTATCCGCCTGGGGCTTTCCACGACGCATCACAGGCTTTCCCACGCCGTCGACAAGCAGGGCCAGTTGGACTTCGCCAAGTACGATCTTTTCCTCAGCGAACGGCTGGTTCATTTCCTGGACAAGCTCACCGAGTACAGGGACCGCAGCGGCACCGTGCTCGACAACACGATCGTGATGTTCGGCAGCGGCGCCAGCACGACGCACTATGTCCACAACATCCCCACCCTGATCGCCGGCGGCGGGAATATGGGCCTCAAACACGGGCTATATTGGAAGGATGGCGACAAGGAAACCCGCATGTCCAACCTGCACTATAGCATCCTGCGGACGATGGGTTTCGAAGAACCGTCCTTCTCCGACAGCACGGGCACGATCTCGAATTCCGCTTTTCCGGTCTGACGCGACCCGTCAAACGCCGCGACACGCTCTCATGGATTGGAAGGTGAAGAGACGCCCAATGAGTTCAGCTTATAGGCAAGCGTGTAACGTTCCTCGTAGCAGGTGCGCGTCGGCACATTGCCACGATGCAGCACCGCACCGCGCGCGATCACCAGGCGCCCCGGTCGCGGCGTAATCGCGAGCTCGGCGTCCTCTTCATCATTGTAATAGATGGTTTCACCGCCCCAATCGGGCTGCCATTCAAGGTTTGCATAATAGAGCGCGGTGACGTGCTGGTCTTGCGCGATGCAATCACGGTGAAGATAGTAACTGTCGCCATAGACGCTGCAATTGACGTAGGCGCGCTGATCGGCAAAGCGTTCGCCCGGGAACAATCGTTCCACTGCTTGTCTCAAGCTGCAGAGGAAAGGGTCGACGGCGATTCTCTCCGTCGGAATGTCGCAAACCGCGACAAGGCCAGGTACTCCGGGCCGGCTTTTCTCCTTTCTCACATAATGCAAGGTCCTGGCGAGGGCGCCGATATGGTTCACCATCATTTGCTCAATGATGTTGTCGCAAACGAAAAGCTCGCGACCGGAGATCAACGACTTGCGGATCTTGGGTTCTGGCATTGGACTCTCGGATGCACGTGGATTGCCGGGACAATGTTTCAGGGGCCTGGTCGCATGGCAACGGGCGCGCTGCCGCTCCGCACTGGCCGCAGCCGTGTCGGGCAAGCGAATATTCGCCCGGCCGGGATTTGCCGCGGCAGCGGGGAGCCCCGAGGAGGCCGCCTATCTTCAGCGGT
>JAEKKE010000336.1 GCA_019510535.1 Acidobacteriota bacterium | reverse complement strand
GGAGAAATCTGCTTCTCTACCTCATCTCGCCTAAGAATCAAAAGCGGTCGCGCGTAGCGCGATGCCCATGTCCCAGAGGGGCACCACCCCAGCAAACAAGTTTGCTGGGGACCTCGTCCATGGGGCACCCGGTGCATGGGCTACAGCGAATCCAGAAAGGTGCGGTCTTCATCGGAGAGATCCGCCTTGGCCAGCAGGTCGGGACGGTTGCGGGCGGTCTTCAGGAGCTGTTGCTGCCGTCTCCACTTGCGTACCTGGGCGTGGTCGCCGTTGGCCAGGACTTCCGGGATAGTATGGCCGAGGAACTCCGCGGGCCGGGTGTAGTGCGGGTAGTCCAGAAGGCCTCCGCTGCCGTGGGTGGCTTGCGGGCTTTCGAGAGTGTGTTCGATCTCCTCATCGCTGTGACCGAAGGATTCGAACCGGGCCGAGTCGGCGTTGCCTAGCACACCGGGAAGCAGGCGGGTGACCGCGTCCAGGATGATGGCCGCACCCAGCTCGCCGCCTGAGAGAACGTAATCGCCGACAGAGAGCTCGCGGTCACAGAGCAGGGTGTTGACGCGCTCGTCCACGCCTTCATAGCGTCCGCAGATCATGGTGATCCGTTCCAGTCTCGAGAGTTCGTGTGCGATGTTCTGAGTAAACGGCTTCCCGCCGGCGGCCAGGTGCGATGGCGGTCATGCGTAAAGGCGCGCAGGTCGTGGGTATTGGCAGAGACCACGCCCTTGCGGATGGCGCGGGAGACCACGCCGTAGTCGAGGGGGCCGGCGAAGAAGCCGGGAAAGATGGTGATGAGTTCGAACTGCATCCTGAGAGTTCAGTGTACGTCCCGGCGAGGAGGGGGAGACGGGGTGTACTTCGCCGGTGCCAGTTCGGTATAGTCCATACCGAGCCGTGTGTGACCCCGTTTTGCGTTTCCGGGATGTTTTTCTGGGACAAATCCGGCCGGTTGAGATAACGTTTTCTTAAACCCGTTCAAGGAAGATACATGCGAATGAAGTGGATGGCAGTTGGCCTCAGCGCGCTGGCGCTGGGGGTTGCGGCGGCGCAGCAGCCGGCGAAGCTGAGCGTGGATACCACGCAGAAGACGGCTGATGTGAGCCCTACGCTCTATGGCCTGATGACGGAAGAGATCAACTTCAGCTACGACGGTGGCCTGTATGCGGAGCTGATCCGCAACCGCACCTTCACCAACGGCTGGCCGCGCTTTGAGTGGTGGCGTGTGGTGACCCAGGGCGAGTCCTCCGCTGTGGTGGAGAACGGCGACAGCGGGCCGAGCGAGGCGCTGCGCAAGAGCATGAAGCTCGTGGTGCGCGAGGCGTCGAAGGCCAATGAGGCAGGCGTCTCGAACGACGGCTACTGGGGTATGGCGGTACGGCCCTCCACAACCTATCGCGGATCGTTCTATGCCAAGCCCGCAGGCGTGGGGACGGCTCACATCCGTCTGATCGCCAACCAGACTGCGGCGACGCTGGCGGAGACGACCGTGGCGCTAACCGACGGCGATTGGAAGAAGTACGAGTACACCCTGAAGACCGGCGCAGGCGTCGTTCCCGGCAAGGACAATCACTGGGAGATGACGTTTACCCAGAAGGGCAGCATCGAGCTGCAGCTGGTCAGCTTGTTCGAGCCGACATTCAACAACCGTGAGCACGGCAACCGTCCTGACCTGATGAAGATGCTGGCGGCCATGCATCCGAATTTCCTGCGCTTCCCCGGCGGCAACTATGTCGAAGGCAATACGTTAGCCGAGCACTTCGACTGGAAGAAGACCATCGGGCCTCTGGTTGATCGCCCTACCAAACGGACTTCATGGGGCTATACGTCGAGCGACGGTATGGGCCTGCTTGAGTTCCTGGAGTGGTGTGAAGATCTGAAGATGGAGCCGGTGCTGGCCATCTTCGCCGGCTACACCCTCAACGGCGAGCATGCCGAGGGCGAGGCCCTGAACCCGTACATCGCCGAAGCCCTGGATGAGATCGAATATGTGACCGGCGACGCCAGCACGAAATGGGGTGCGATCCGTGCGCGTGACGGACATCCGGAGCCCTTCAAGCTGCGCTTCATCGAGGTGGGGAACGAAGACAATCTTGACCACTCGGGAAGCTACATCAAGCGCTATCCGCCTTTCGAGAAGGCGATTCGCGCGAAGTATCCGCAGTTGAAGCTGATTGCGACTTCATGGCAGCATGGCGGTTCGCCCGACCTTGTGGACGATCACTACTACCGGACTCCGCACGAGTTCTTTGACCTGGTGCACACGTACGACAACGGCGATCGCAAGGGACCGAAGATCTTCGTGGGCGAATGGG
Source organism: Acidobacteriota bacterium (assembly GCA_019510535.1). GTDB lineage: Bacteria > Acidobacteriota > Terriglobia > Terriglobales > Acidobacteriaceae > Terriglobus. Next base: position 8,102 of record JAEKKE010000336.1, on the reverse strand, counting down.
CGACGCGCACCGGTTCGCCGACGCCGGACTTCGGCGCTGCGCTGGGCGATGCTGCCTGGATGACCTCCATGGAGCGTAATGCCGACCTGGTGGTGATGGCTGCTTATGCGCCGTTGTTTACCAACGTGAACCCGGGCGGTATGCAGTGGTCCGCCGATCTGATCGGTTACGACGCGCTGCATTCGTACGGATCTCCCAGCTACTGGGCGCAGGTGCTCTTCAACGACCACCTGGGAACGCAGGTGGCAAAGAGTCAGGCTGAGGGAGTAGGCAACCGCTTCTTCTGGTCGGCGACGGTTTCGCCCGACAAGAAGGTGCTCTACCTGAAGCTGGTGAACGCCAGCGATCGTCCGCAGGCGCTGACGCTCGATGTGACTGGAGCCAAGGTCGGTGCGGCGGTCACCAACACCATGCATGCGGCGACCTGGTATGTGACCAACGCAATCGATCATCCTGAGACCATCAAGCCGGTGAAAGGAACCACTGCTGTCACGGCGGGTAGCTGGAAGCACGTCGTAGGGCCGAACACCATCGAGGTGATCGACATTCCTCTGAAGTAAGAGTCCTTCCCAGACAGGGAGCGGGCGGGGTGCGCAACAGCGCCCCGCCCGCTTTTTTGTGCCCGGAAAGCCCCTCTCTCGAGGAAATTTCAGGAAACGTTTCTGACCCTCCGAAACCCCGATTTTCTGATATATCTGGCGAAATTTACTGGAATTCAGGCTTTAATTCCTCTGCTGAAACTTCTTCCCTATTGACAATGAAACGTTTCAGGAAATAGCGTTCCGATGGACATCCAACGACAAGATTTGGAGTCGCAGGAGGAAATATGGCAACAACCCTTTTGGAGCCGTGTGAGCGCTTTGTGTCTTCCAGGTGGAACCGTCTACTGGGTTCCAGGCGGAGCCGTCTACTGGGTCCCAAGCGGAGTCGTCTGCTGGGTATGCTGGCCCTTCTCGCTGTTGTGCTGATGCCGGGCATATTGCCGGCACAGACCGGCGGTGAAGGCGGGCTGCAGGGCTCAGTGACAGACAGCACCGGAGCCGCAGTTCCGGACGCAACCATCATCCTTACCAACCAGGGAACCGGCACGCAGACCACCCGTCAGAGCACGGGCGCCGGCCTGTATTCCATTGCCCCGCTGCCGCCGGGCATCTATACCGTCGACGTGAAGCACGAAGGCTTCCAGGAGTTCATCCAGAAGAACCTGACCGTCAACGCCCTGACCGTTACCGGCTTCGATGTGACGCTAACCGTCGGTGCTGCGACGGACGTCGTGACCATCAATGAAGCTCCGCCGCAGTTGGAGACCACGAACGCATCGCTTGGTCTGACGATCGAGAACGAGGCATATTCCAATCTTCCGCTGGTAACGAACAACGCCCAGCGCGATGCAACCGCATTTGGAGCCCTGGCGCCTGGCGCACAGGGCGGTGCTCGTCTGCCCATCGTTGGCGGCACGGGAAATTATCTCGGTCAGCTCTACGTGGATGGTCTGCCCGCGCAGACGGTCAGCCAGCAGGGCGACAACCGCCTGGTCTCGCAGGCATTCTCGATCGAATCCATTGACCAGACACAGGTTCTTACCAGCACGCCGCCCGTGGAATACTCCGGCGCTGGCGCGCAGAACTTCACCATCAAGTCGGGCACGTTGGGCTATCACGGCCAGGTCTCGGACTACATCCGGAATACAGCGCTGGATGCATGGCCGCTGTTGACCAAGGCGCAGACGGTCTCCGACGGCAAGGGCGGGCAGGTTGCTGCGCCGAAGCCCGTCGATCACCAGAATGAGTTGTCCGCCAGTGTCGGTGGCCACGTGCCGGGCACGAAGCGTGTCTTCTTCTTCGTTGCCTACGACCGCTATCACAACCGTACGGTGCGTGGTCCGGTGGCTTACACGCTTCCAACGCTTCTCGAGCGTCAGGGTGACTTCACGGAGCTGCTCGGTACATCCAGTCCCGCGCTGTTCGACCCCACAACAACGAGCTGCTCCGGTGGAACCTGCACACGTAAGCCATTTCAGGGATCCAAGAACGGCGTTCCGACCTACAACGTAATTCCGAGCAGCTATCTGTCTCCGTTCGCGAAGGCGGCCCAGAACTATCTGCCCCAGCCCTCAAACTCCGGTACGACGAACAACTATCTCGGCAGCGTTCCGTACGGCTTCGATAACTACACCGTCGACTACCGCGTTGACTTTCAGATCACACCCAACCACCGCATCTCGACGGTAGGCGCGATCGGTAAGGTCGGTTATCTGAATAACTACAGCGCACCCTTCTTGCCGCAGCCCTACACTGGCGGAAATCTCGCGACGATCTATCCGAAGATCTTCGATGTACAGGACGTCTACACCATCAACAACAACCTGGTGAACCAGTTGAAGTTCGGTTTCGTGCGGTTCTTCCAGGACATCAAGAATGCAACCCAGAATGTTCCGGGTTATCAGATCGGGGATCTTGGCGCCACGAACCTGCCTGCAGGCCAGGCGGGTCAGACCTTCCCGGGTATGACGTTTACAGCTGGCGGCGCAAGCTCGGTCGCGCTGCAAACCTGGACCGGCGCTACCGATGCCGTCTCAACGCAAAAGACGACGCCGAACAACTACACCATTCTCGATAACGTGTTGTGGACCAAAGGCAAGCACTCGGTCACAGCCGGTATCCAGGTCCAGTGGCAGCAGATCAACAACGCCAATCCCGATACCTACACCGGCTTGCTGCAGATGGTCTTCAATAACTTCTCAACCGCGAACTTCGGAGCAAACTCGCAGACGCTTTCCAGCTCCTCCGGTTACTCCTATGCCAGCTTCCTGCTGGGCGCCATCGGTGGCAGCCCAAGTCTGCAGCTCCGTCCGGTCAGTGAGGTTGGCGGGCGATATCGCCCGATTGCTCCCTATGTCTCTGATACCTGGAGAATCACGGAAAAGCTGACGTTGGATGCAGGACTTCGCTGGGACTATCTGCCGCCCTATCACGAGGTGAAGGATCGCTGGAGCTTCCTGAATCCGAACCTGACGAATCCTTATACCGGAACACCGGGTGCGATTCAGTTCGCGGGTAACTATGGCGGCGCAGCGGCGAGCTGCCAGTGCCGCACGCCGGTGCAAACCTATTGGAAGAACTGGGGCCCGCGCGTAGGTCTTACCTATGCGCTGGATGATAAGACAGTCCTTCGCCTCGGCATCGGACGCGTCTTCTCTCAGGGCGGCGGTGTAGGCGGCCGTGGCGGAGCGTTCAACGGAACCGGCCAGTTGGGCTTCAATACCAGCATTGCGTCGCCGGCGGAAGTCACCACGGGCGCAGGTGCGGGGCCGTCGTACTATCTCAACAACAGCAGCGCGTTCCAGGCGATGGGCATGGCCAACACGGCTCTCTTTGGTGGCCAGGCATATCCGACAGCTCCTACTCCTGGACCTGCGACACTGGGGCTGAACACCGGCTTCTACTTGAGCAACGGAAGGATGGTAACGGGACAAGGTGTGAGCTATGCCGACCCATACTTCTCCAGCCGCGCTCCGAACTTCACGTTCTACAACGTGGGTATTCAGCATTCGTTGACGAAGGATATGGTGCTGGCCATCAACTACGTTGGCAATCAGAGCCACCATCTCATCAATTCGACCTCGAACGCCTCAAACGCCCGTGGCTACTGGTCAAATCAACTCAACCCCACCTACCTCGCCGGTCTTGGAAGTGTAACGGCCGTCGACGGTAAGACGCCGATCCTGATTGCACCGGCAACCCCGGCGAACGTGGCCAAGGCACAGGCCTCGATGCCGGGTATCAATATTCCACAGAGCTTCCAGAATGCGGCTGCGGCCAGCAATGGAGGAGCCGCTACGATCGCTCAAGGTCTGACGGCATTTCCGCAGTACTCCGGTGTTACGGATACGTGGGGCAACGTTGGTAACTTCAGCTACAACTCTCTTCAGGTGACCGTCCAGCAACGCATGTCGCGTGGGCTTACCTTCAACTTCAACTACACGTGGTCGAAGAATGTCGGCAATGACGGAACCTTCCGCAGCGGCTTCGCGATTCCGCAGGCCGCGATCTCGGGCGGTACGCAGAGCTGGGCGCAGGATCGCATTGACCGTGGTGTCACTACCATCTCGTCGCCGCATACGATCCACGCCTACGGTGTCTGGAAGATGCCGTTTGGTAAGAGCGGATTCAGCGGTAGTCATCTGGCGACCCGTACGCTCTTCAGCGATTGGCAGCTTTCGAACATCTTCACCTATAGCACTGGAACGCCGGTCGCTGTGGTCTGGAATACGGACGCAAGCTGCAACACGCTTTCGACGGCAACCGGATCAAATCCTCTTCAGGGACGCTGCATGCCCGACTTGAATCCGTCCTATGTCGGATCTGGTCGCAACGGTAGCAACTACGGCAAGGGGGGCAGCAGCATCGCCTGTAACCTTGGAGGGGCGGGATGCTCCGCGGCCAAGTACCTTGATTCGACGGCCTTCCAGGCGCCGAAGAGCATTTCCACTGGAAGCACGCCAATATACCTGCTGGGGAACGCACCTCGCACTCAGGCGCTTGGACTGAAGAATCCTGCGGCTCTCACTCTGGATGCCGCGCTTCGGCGCACAATTCCAATCCGTGAATCCATCAACTTCCAGTTTGAAGTGACGGCTTCGAACGTACTGAACCATCCCATCCTGGGCAACCCAAATGCACAGTGGGGCACGACAGCGTTCGGCACCATCACCAGCATCAGCAGTGCCAGCACTCCGCGCAGCTTCCAGCTCGCGGGTCACCTCAACTTCTAACGTAAGTAGTCCTCACAACTCATGGGCCCTGCATGACGACGTCATGTGGGGCTCAATTTTCTTACCGACAATCTGCACCGCAGGAGTATGTTGTATGCGCTTCAAGGTAGCTGTACTCGTCCCCCTTGCCGCCGGCGTATTGCTCTGTCCGGCTCTGTCTGCCGCCCAGGACTTCAACGTCCCCAATGATCGCCGTCCCGCCGACAAGCGTCCCACGCCTGAGGAGATCGCGCATCCCCCCAAGAGCTGGATCGACAAAGACACTGGGCATCGCGTCATTCGTCTGACCGATGAGCCCGGCTCCGCCAGCTTCTATTTCAACGTCAACTCCTATACTCCCGACGGTAAAGAGATGGCCTACACCACGCCGGAAGGCATCTTCGTGCTGGATCTGCACACCCTCAAGTCGCGCAGCGTGGTAAAGGGTAAGGTTCGCACGCTGGAGGTAGGTCACAAGACGCAGAGCATCTTCTATGTGAAGAGCGAGGAGCGTGCGGTCTACAAGACCAACGTCGATACGGGCGAGACCACCATGCTCGCCAAGCTGCCGCCACGCGGGAACATCGTCTCAGTGAATGCCGACGAGACGCTGGCTGCAGGCACCTATGACGAAGAAGATCGTCCGAACGAACAGTATGGCCGCAACGGACGCACGGCAACAGGACAGCCCGCTGCGGGTGTTTCGCAGACTAGTCCACTGGATCAGCCGCTGAACAAGGGCGAGATGATGGAGCGTCGTCTTGCCGCGAGGATTCCGCTGGTGCTGTATACCCTTGATTTGCGTAACGGCAAGGTCACGACGCTGCTGCACTCGACCGACTGGGTGAATCACCTGCTCTTCTCTCCCAGCGATCCCAAGCTGCTGATGTACTGTCACGAGGGCCCGTGGCAGAAGGTCGATCGTATCTGGACCATCTGGACCGACGGCACGCACAACCGGCTGATGCACAAGCGCACCATGGCGATGGAGATCGCGGGACACGAGTTCTGGGGACAGGATGGAAAGACCGTCTACTACGATCTGCAAACGCCCAAAGGCGAGGACTTCTGGCTGGCCTCTCTGAATCTGGAGACGGGTAAGCGCAACTGGTATCACATGGATCGCAACGAGTGGTCGATTCACTTCAACGTGAATGAGAAGGCTGGTCTGTTTACGGGCGACGGCGGCGACCCTCACCAGGTAGCTCGTGCTCCTGATGGGGAGTGGATCTATCTCTTCCATGCGAAGAAGGTCCAGAGCGAAGGCATGATGGATGGTCCGGAGTACGTCCAGCCATGGGCTTTCCAGTCGGAGAAGCTGGTGAATATGAGCAAGCACAACTACACGCTGGAGCCGAATGTAAGCTTTACGCCGGATATGAAGATGGTGATCTTCCGGTCGAATATGTTTGGACCGACGTATGTGTTTGGTGTGGAGATTGAGAAGGCGAAGTAAGTGTGGAGGGAAAGAGAAGAGGCACCCCGATGGGGTGCCTCTTTTGTGTTTGCAGTGGGCTACGAAGCGGGTCCTTAGCTAGGCTCAGGATGATAAAGTGACGTTGATTCGCGAAGCTCTGGGTGGGAGCAGCGGGCTTCAGCCCGCTGATAGGCCACTTAAAGAATTTGGGCTTTAGCCCTGGGCCTTTGCTGACATAAAGAACAAAAGCCCAGGGCTAAAGCCCATTCTCATAAGATCGATAAAACCGTGGACTGAAGCCCACGGCTCCCACCCGTTTCGCGCGGAGCGCGATATCTATCCTTTCGCCATCAGCGAAAGGATAGTAGAAAGCAGGTCCTTCACTACGCTCAGGATGACAGACAAAAAGATATAACTACTTCTTCTTCGCCATCCGCTTCAACTCGCTGCCTGCCATCAGGAAGCCGCCTACGCCGTAGGTGTAGCTGGCGCTGGGGCGGTAGTAGGCGGGCTCGGCGCCGGTCTGTTGGATGTTGCCCAGGCGGCCATCAGCGTAGAGGTTGGTGAGCAGACCGGCCCATGCTTTTTTGATCACCGGCATGTACTTCGTCTTGTCGAGGATGCCTTCATTCACGCCGTAGGCCATGCCGTAGACGAAGAGCGATGCGCCTGACGTTTCGGCTGCAGGGAAGTGCTCCGCATCGAGTAGGCTTGCATGCCATTGTCCATCCTTGTCCTGCAGTTGGGCGACGCGTTCGGCCATGTCTTTGAGCTGCTGTACGTAGAAGGGACGCCGCGGGTCGTCCTTGGGCAGGAACTGCAGTGTACGGGCGAGACCGGCCATCACCCAGCCTTCGCCGCGCGACCAGAAAATCTTCTTGCCGTTCGGTCCGCGCTTGGGGATGTAGCTCGCATCGCGCGCGTAGAGATGCTCGTCCTTGTCCCACAGCAGGTCATAGGTGCGCTGCCACTGCGCGTTCATGTAGTCGATGTACTTGTGATCGCCGGTCGCCGCGTACATGCGGGTATAGACGGCGGGAGCCATGAACAGCGCGTCGCACCACCACCAGGGGATACGCGGATCGCCGGGCCGCAACGTCTCCAGCGGCATAACGGTGTCGAGGGTGTGGATGGTAGGCGTGATAATCTTCGCGTCCTTCTTGCCGCCGGCAAGATACAACTCGGCGTATGTCTGCGCGATGCTGATGTCGTCGGCGTTCGGCAGCTTGTCGGGATTGCGCGGCTGGTACTCGAACTTCTCCGACATCTCCGCCATGACGTTGCGATACTTCGGATCACCCAGCGAGTCGGAGGCAGCCATGAAGCCGCTGTAGAGCACGCTCCAGGTCCAGATCTTGTCGAAGTAGGGTTGCGACTCGTTGAGTTGCCAGTCAGCGACCTTGCGCATCACCTTGTCGATAGCGGCAGGTGTGAGCGCGGGCGAGATGTCTTTCGCCAGTGGACCCGCCACTTCGGGCGAGGTGCCGAAGTGGCGGCCGTTGTCCTTGTCGATGATGGCCTGCATCTCCGGCGTGGGCTTAGGACTTTGCTGCGCGTGCGCAGAGATCGAGACAGCGGCCAGAGTAAGCGATGCAACTCCGGCGCGGAAGAGAGACGACGTCTTCATGCGTGCGTTATTCCTCGTATTTATGCGGGGTTTGAGCGTTGGCGTCGCTCTTCTTTGAGTTCTGCGTGAGACCCTTGATGTTCTGCGTGTCCTCCAGCGCCACGGAGCTGCCGTCGGCGATCTGCAGCTTCAGGTCGTGCAGGTTCCAGTCACGCGCGGCGCTGATATGTCCGGCGGTGCCGGCCTGTACGTCGAGGTGATCGATCTCGAAATGTTCAACGGGCTTCTTCGGATTGCCCGCAACGTCGAAGACCATCTTGGCGCCGGTGGCCTTGATGTTCCAGATGTGCACATCGTGGAAGTAA
>JAEKKE010000335.1 GCA_019510535.1 Acidobacteriota bacterium | reverse complement strand
GGTTGCCGCGCCGTTACCGGATACACCCGCAATATGACCGACGAGATGATCAAGGCGCTGGCGGCCAAGGGCGGCGTCGTGAATATCAACTTCGGTTGCGAGTTCCTCTCGCAGAGCTACTTTGAAGGCTCGCGCGAGTTGAATGCGAAAATCCGCCCGCAATTTGAAGCCGTACAGAAGATCACCGATCCTAAGGAGCGTGAGGCTGCTATCGACAAACTTCGCGCAGAGTTTGCGGGAGCTCTTCCGCCCGCAACCATCGACGATGTGGTCGCTCATATCGATCACGTCCGCAAGGTTGCCGGCATCGACGCCATCGGTATTGGAACCGATTTCGATGGAGTAGCCTGCGTGCCCAAGGACCTTGACTCCTATGCGAAGTTCCCTAATCTGACGCGCAAACTGCTGGAGAAGGGTTACACCGCGGAAGACATCAAGAAGATCTACGGGGCCAACATGCTGCGCGTGATGAAGGCCGTTGAAGATCGGGCCAAGGCGATTCAGGCGGGAAAGTAAAAGTCAGGTGATTGACACCAGGGCGTGTCATCCAACTCCTGCCGTCAGCGTTGCGAGCGCAAATTTGTTCAGACGAGGCGGAGGCCGAAGGCTGTGGCGGGTCCACAGTCGAGGCCGACAACGAAGTATGGGCGAATTTGCGCCGCAACCCAAAGGGCCGGGGCAGATTTTCTTCACCCCAGCCAGCAAAGCTGACTGGGGACCCCGATTCCCGGTCTCTTCGTCGCTCGTCGTTCCAGTGGACCGGCCACGGTTCTCTCCTCGCTCCTCGATCTCGACAAAATCCGCTCCCGGCGCTGACTGGCACGAGTTGGATGACACGCCCTAGCCTTCAGGCGGGCCGCGCATGGCCCGCCTGAAATCTTTAACAACGCGTAACGAGACTTCAGTGCCAGTTAATGCGGCGCGATGAAACTCAGTCTGCCGGCCAAACCCCGAGCCCATCCTGGAGTCTTCGTTATGCGCCTGTTCCCACTTGCAGGAACCCTTCTTCTGTCCCTTGCCTCCGTCTGTCACTCGCAGGCCTATCACATCGCTGACCACTGGCAGGTTGGCGGCCAGGGCGGTTGGGACTATATGCTCAGCGACGACGCCGCGCATCGCCTCTACATCGCCCACAACGCGCGGGTTGAGGTCGTCGACACTGCCACCGGTAAGCTGATCGGCGCTGTTACCGGTCTGAAGAGCACGCATGGCGTCGCTCTCAATCCCGACGGAAAGACCGGCTATATCAGTGACGGCGCCGGCAACGCGATTGTGGTCTTTGACCGTGCATCGCTCGCGGTCAAAGCAACGGTTCCTGCCGGAACCAACCCCGACGGCATCGCCTACGAGCCCACCACAAAGACCGTATGGGCCTTCAATGGACGCAGCAAGAACGTCTCCGTTCTGGACACGAGCAACAACACGATCGTCGACACGATTGCCCTTCCCGGCAAGCCTGAGTTCCCGCAGACAGATGGCCACGGCGCGGTCTTCGTCAACATTGAAGACGCAAACTCCATCGTCAAGCTCGACGCTCAGGGCAAGAAGATCGAAGGCACTTGGCTGCTGACCGGCTGCGAATCTCCCTCCGGCATGGCCATCGATCACGCGAAGCACCGCCTGTTCTCAGTGTGTGACGGCAAGAAGATGGCTATCGTCGATTTCACCTCCGGCAAGCTGCTTGGCCTCGCATCGATCGGAGATTCGCCCGACGCCGCCGGTTTCGATGCCAAGACGGGCTTTGCCTTTTCTTCGAATGGCGAGGGCTCTCTGAGCGTTGTTGATGCCGGCAAGGCGGGCTTCCCCACCATCCAGACACTGGCCACGGCGCGCGGCGCAAAGACCATGGCCTTCGACGCGGCCACGGGGAAGATCTTCCTCGGCGCCGCAAAGTACGGCCCGGCTCCGGCTCCGACGGCTGCCACACCTCGTCCACGTCCGGCAGTCCTTCCGGACAGCTTCGAGGTCCTTGTTGTCAGTCGTTAAAACTCGCGCATCATCCAAAGGAGGTCCTGCCCCGGCAGGACCTCCTTTCTTCTTTGCCGGAAATTTTATTGCTTAAGAACCTGCCTCTGTCTGCTCCAGAGGGCCTCTTAATTCTCGTTAGGCTTCAGACGCCGACTCTGGTATCCTCAACGGTTCCCCCGGATTTTATGCCTGAGCAGCGAGCCAAAGCCCATCACCGCAACCGAGTCATCGGTACCCTTCGCGACGAGATCGCCATCATGATTGAAGGCGAACTCTCCGACCCACGTATCGGTCTCTGTCACGTCACAGAGGTCGTTCTTGCCCCCGGCGGCAAGTCAGCCCGTGTTTTCGTCTCCGTCGAAGGCGATGAAGCCACCGAGATTTCCACCCGTGAAGGCCTGATGGCCGCACGGGCGTACATCCGTTCCGAGGTACGCGAACGGATGGGCGTACGACAGATTCCCGAACTAAGCTTCGTTATTGACCGCTCCGAAAAGCTCACTGCCCGCGTAGATGAGCTGCTCACACGCACCAGGAAACGTGAGCGAAAGGCGGGTCAGTGACCTATTTTGCCGCCACTTCAGAGCTGTTAAATCACATCCGCAGTCGGCAGCATTTCCTTCTCACCTCGCACGCACGTCCTGACGGTGACGCCATCGGTTCCCTGCTGGCCACGGCAATGTTGCTGGACCAGCTTGGCAAAACCTGTGACCTGGTCGTCGCGGATCCCGTGCCCGCGATCTACCTGAACATGCCTCAGGTCGACCGCATCCGTGTCGCCACTTCCGTCGAAGGTCACTATGACGCCGTCATTCTTCTGGAATGTGACTCGGTCGAGCGATCACAGGTCCACGGCACCGGCGGGATCTTTCTTATCAACATCGATCATCACTCCAGCGGGCGCGAGTTTGCCGACTTCAACTGGATCGATCCGCACGCATGTGCGGTGGCGGCAATGATCTACCACCTGGCGCTGGCGGCCGGAGCTACCATCACTCCCGAGATGGCGACCTGCCTGTATGCCGCAGTGCTTACCGATACCGGGTCCTTTACCTTCGCGGGCACCAACGCCGACACCTTCGCTCTGGCCCGTGACCTGGTCCTTGCCGGGGCCAATGCCGCGTGGATCGCGCGCGAGGTCTACTTCACCAACCCGGCGCCCCGTATCCGCATTCTTGGAGCCGCCCTCTCCAAACTTAATATCCAGGACAAACTTGCCTGGGCGTGGATCACCCTGGAAGACATGCTGGAAAGCGCAGCCCAGGAAGAGGATTGCGAGGGCGTGGTGAACTACCTCATCTCCATTGCAGGCATCGACTGCGCCGTTTTCCTGCGGGAGCTGCCACGGGCCAACGGGAACGGAGGTCCGCCGCAGTTCCGGCTCAGTATCCGCAGTAAAGGACGCGCCAATGTGGCCCGGGTAGCTGAGTACTTCGGTGGCGGCGGGCACCTGACTGCCAGCGGCTGCACGGTCGATGGCGACCTCGAAACTGTCATTGACCGGGTCGTCAAACGCCTTCAAGCCGAACTCTGTTAGCCTAGTTTTCATTGCGCGACAAAGCCGAGATGACTCCGCCCAACGATGGCGTACGCCGGTGGCTTCACCGGCTGCGAACCGCTGAGGCTTTTTCTGCCACACAGGAGCTGGTCGTCCTTTTCCTGGTGGCTTCCTGGCTGCTGGCCTTCGGCCTGATTCCGTTCCGCATCGGTCATCTGAATATCAGTCGAACCGAACTGGGCCTGGTTGGAGCAGACGAGCCCCGTTACGCGCAGGTAGCCCGTGAGATGCTGCAGGTCCACTCGGCCGAGTGCCACGCCCTGCATACCACCGTCCGGCCCCACAGCCTGGCCTGGAAAGACCTGACGGCCAGCTACCACTGCCTGACCGCAGGCGCGATTACTCCTATCCTTTACGGCGTTCCCTGGCTGGAAAAGCCGGCGCTCTACTACTGGCGCGCCATGAGCTTCTTTAAGGAGTTCGGCATCTCCGACTGGTCGGCACGTCTGCCCTCCACAACAGCCACCTTCGCTCTTATCCTGCTGATCTACCTGCATATGCGCCGTTTCCGTCCGGGCGGGCACCTGGACGCGGCCTTGATTACTGCCTCCTGTATCGCGATGGTGGCCTTCTCTCGTGGCGCCTCTACAGATATGCAACTGGCCGCTCCGTTTTCCATCGGCATGCTCGGCTGGTACGCCTGGTATGAGACGGGCAAGAAGTTTTGGCTCTTCGACCTTTACTTCTTTGGCGGCGCGGCAACTCTGGCCAAGGGTCCCATAGCGCCCTTCATGATCCTCTGTATCCTTCTGCTGTTTGCGGGCCTACGGCGGGAATGGAATATCGTGCGCCGCACCATCTGGCTGCCGGGAGTGGCCCTCTACCTGGCGATGGTGCTGCCGTGGTTCATCGCCGTACAGCTCCGCAATCCGGACTTCTACCGGCTCTTCTTCCTGCAGCACAACCTTGAGCGCTTCGCCACCGATCGCTACCAGCACCACCAGCCGATCTACTACTACCTGGTCGTACTGATTCTGGGTCTGATGCCCTGGACGGTGCTGAGCCTCCGTGCCATGGTGGACTCCATTCAGATCGCGGTTGCGGAGTGGCGGGTGCGCCATAACCGGGTCCGCTACGTAGGCAACACGCGCCCAGGCGATGCCTTCCCAGAGTTTCTCGTCATCTGGGCCATCTTCCCGGTGCTCTTCTTCACCTTCTCCGGTTCTAAGCTTCCTGGCTACATTCTGCCGGCCATCGCACCCATCACTATCCTGACGGGCGACTACCTGTACCGCATACGGCAGTACAAGCTCAAATGGTGGATGCTTGGCGGCCACGCTCTCCTCGTTTCAACGATGATGTTTGTGCTTCTGCTCTGCCCGCAGTACATGATCTACGAGCGCTTTGTCCCGGCGGCCAAAACGATCTTCTGGGCGGCTCTCTGGGCGACTGTGACCGGGATCGCCATCTGCCTGACCATCCGCCGCTGGGGGACAAAATACCTGCGCACCGTCACCCTGGCTCCAGTTCTGGCGATGCTCTTCTTCCTGCTGCGGATGAACGGCTGGCTGCTGGACGCCAACTACTCCGCCCGGCCCCTGGCGGAGCGTATCGCCCAGGAAGCACCGGATATTCCAACGCTGGCGACCTATCACATCCGCCGCGACATGGACTACGGCCTGGCGTTCTACCGGAACCAGCCGCTCCGCCATTACTTCCATGAAGAAAGTACGACGGAGAAGGTGAACATCATCGCCGAGATTCCCCAGGAACAGCACATTCTGGTCCTGCGCGAACGCGACATTCCCCAGCTTTCCACGATCCTTGCCGGACGCGTCTACACGCCGCTTTTCCTCTATGAGTGGCAGGGGCTGGCCGTCTACCGCGTCTCAGCGGGAACCCAGACCGCAAACCTTTCGGAAAAACCTTCCGTACACAATCGGCGTTAACTCCGCTAAGCTGCTGCAAGGCCCAAACGACCTGTGAGCGCAGCCGCACAACTCGACCTGCTTGACCTTCGGCACTACTCCGGCCGTCAGCTTCGATCTCTTCTGGAAGAAGAAGCGCGGCAGTGGAGAGACCTGCTCGAGTGGGACTACTCTACCTCGATCGAACTGCTGCTGCAGTATCTGGATGCCCGCATCCTGCCCGGCTACGTCGCGCTCGACAATGGCAATGTCTGCGGCTATACCTTCAGCGTCTATGAAGGCGATAAGGCCGTCGTTGGTGATACCTTCGCCCACGCCACGCAATCCGAGAGCGCCAAAGAGATTGAGCATCGTCTGCTGACCCATCTCATCGAGACACTGCAGAATTCGCCTCAGGTACAGCGTGTGGAGTCGCAGTTGTTGCTGCATCCTGCCGGATCCCTGGCAGCCCCGTTTCTGGCTACCGGTTTCCGCGTCCATCCGCGACTCTTCCTGCACTGCGACCTGAAGCAGAACGCAGCCCTGCCCGCGACTCATCCGGAGCACAAGCTTCCCGAACAGCTGACCCTGCGGCAGTGGGTCAATGCCCACTTCCAGCCTGCGGGCGAGCTGATCCATCGCACCTACCGCGGCCACCTGGATGCTTCCATCAACGATCAGTACCGGTCTCTGCACGGATCGCTGCGCTTTCTGCATAACATCGTCCGCTTTCCCGGATGCGGCGTCTTCGATGCAGAGTCGTCCTGGGTGATGATTGACCCTGACGGCGGCACGCTCGAGGGCATGATCCTCTGCTCCCGCGTCTGCGACCACGTAGCGCATATTACGCAGCTCTGCATCGCTCCCCGGCTGCGGGGCCAGGGCTATGGCCGCACGCTGATCCAGAAGGCGGCAGCCGGCCTGCGGCAGCGTGGATATGAGGCCATTACCCTTACGGTCACCGAAGAAAATACCTCCGCCGTCCGTTTGTATGAGGATCTCGGCTTCCACGCCCGCCACCGATTCGATGCCATGGTCTGGGATAAACGGGAACTTCCAACTGAGGGCCTGACGGGCTGATATCATCAGAGACGGAATGGCAACGCATTCACAGATCCCGGCCTCGCTCGCCGGGGAATCCAAGACACTCCCAATCATGGCGCTTCTGGCCGGATGGCTGGTTCCCGGTGCGGGCCATCTCTTCGTCCGCAAGCCTATCCGTGCGGCGCTGATCTTCGTCTCCATCACGAGCATGTTCTTCATCGGCATCGGCCTGCAGGGCAAGATCTATCAGCCCAACACAGGCGACCTGCTCGATATGTTGAACTTCGCCGGAGATCTCGGCGCCGGGCTTCTCTATCTGCTTGCCCGTTTGCTTGAGTGGGGCCACGCCTCGGTACAGATCGCCGTAGCGGACTATGGCACACGTTTCATCGTCGTCGCCGGCTTGCTGAATATCATGGCTGCCGTCGATGCACATTCGCTGGCGAACGGGAGGAAGCCTCTGTGAGCCTCTCCCACTTCTCCGCCGTTCTGCTCTTCTCGCTCTTTACGTCAGTCGTCTTCGGCATTACGCAGCGTAGCGAGCCCAAGGCAATGATTCGCTTCGGAGCCTACTGCTTTGCGATGTTCGTAGGCGGCGTGATTGTCGCGAGCTGGCTGATGTATTTCATCAAGCACTAAGCCCGATTTCATGCAGACAGAGAACTACCGTCGCTGGCAAATCGCTTTGCTGGTAGCCGTCTGCATCGTTATGACCTGGTCATGGATCGGTGCTGTAGATCGCATGACGTGGTGGCTGGAGTCATTCCCGATCTTCCTCGCAATGCCTGTGCTGGCATTGACCTACCGAAGCTTTCCTCTTACGAGGCTTTCATACACGCTGATCGCGCTACACATGTGCATCCTTCTCGTGGGCGCGCATTACACCTATGCACACGTCCCTCTCTTCGACTATGTGCGCGATCATCTTCACCTACAGCGCAATGACTATGACAAGGTCGGTCATTTAGCTCAGGGATTCGTTCCCGCGATCATCGCTCGCGAGATCTTTATCCGGAAGCGTGTGGTCAACGGTTCCGGATGGCGCATCTTCCTGGTGCTTTGCGTCTGCCTTGCCATCAGTGCCTGCTACGAACTGCTGGAATGGGCCGTAGCGGTGGCTGAAGGCAGCGGCGCCGACGCCTTCCTGGGAACACAGGGAGACCCTTTCGATACGCAGAGCGATATGTTCTGCGCCCTGATCGGGGCATCTGCCGCTCAACTATTGCTTTCGCGGTGGCACAATCGGCAAGTTCAACATTTGGCGAACACCAATGCGAAGCAGGGCCAACCTTCTTTGGCTTGATACGGAGGTTAGTCCGTTTCTCTACGTCGGAGCCAATCTATGAAAACGACCAAGACCAATGTGACGATTAGCGACTGAAGAAGACCGTCGCAGAAGAAGTCATAGAACGCGGAAGCTAAAGGCTCCCGCATATATGTCCGAAGATGGCAGGCCAAACTAAGAAGTATGTTCAATGTAAACAGTTGAATCGCAAATTTGAGCCTTGCTAATCTCATAGGCCACCGCAGTGCTTTTGTATATCGTCGTTGGTTTCTGGTGAATATTCCCGCAGCCTATGCCGACGTACGTTATATCCGTACTAACGCCTTCTGAATCATTCCTGTTACCGCCGCCTTCCCTGGCCGTGTGATCATATTCACCTCACTGCGGACACCGAACTCGCCCGGATAGTACAGCCCTGGTTCAACGGAGAAGCAGGTCATCGGCAGAATCAGCCGTTCGTCGTGGGTCTCCAGATTATCCAAGTGCGCTCCATTACCGTGCAGCTCAATCGCAATGTTGTGTCCCGTCCGATGCGTAAACCATGCTGCCTGCCCGGCATTGCGAATAACGGTACGAGAGGCTTCATCCGCCTCCCATCCTGCAATGGGACGATTCGCGGCAAACGCTTCTTCAACGGCTTTGATGGCCGCATCACGCGCCCCTGTCACTGTTGCAAAGGTCTGCCGCTCGCGCTCGGTTGGTTCACGGTCTACGACGCCAGTCCAGGTGATGTCGTACCAGACGGCATTCGGGTCGCCCGCCATCTTCGACCAGATATCGATCAGAACAAAGTCGCCTTTGCGGATCGCCCGCGAGCTCGATGGAGATGGCTCATAGTGCGAGTCAGCCGCATTGGAACCGACACTCACATTGGGCCCATGCTCGGTGATCATGCCGGCTTGTTCGATCTTCTCCTTGAGCCAGTTCACCATGGTGTACTCATCGGTTCCACCGGAGCGCACACGCTCGCCGATCTGCTTCCATCCCGCGGCAAGGATCTCATCCAGCAGAGCCTGCGCTTTATAGTGTGAGGCCACCTGCTCCTCGGTCAGGACAGCCTCGAAGCGGCTGACCATATCCGCGGACGAGACGATCTGCTTGCCCCAGCTCCGCAGCAACTCCACGGTGCCGGCATCTATCATCGACACATACATGATGGCGTTGCGCGGCGAGTACTGCATGGCGATTCTGGTTGCACCGGCCGTCAGTTGTTCAAGCTTTGCTTCAAGCTCCTGCCAGGAGCTGTACTCTTCCTTTTGACCCGGAAGAGTATCCAGCCGCAGCGATTCGATGCGATGCACCAGCTTCTTCGGCTCTCCATATGCGGGAACCAGGTAGTACCAGCGGCGGGTGACATGCAATCCGCCACCCAGGCCGAGGATGCGGTACGCGATGGGGTCGCGATAGTGATGGTCATAAAACAGCCATGCATCCGCGCCGATTTCGCGCAGAGCTTCCTGAATCGCCTGAAGGTTCATTGCTCACTCCGGTTAAAAGACTAAGGCACGCTTACACGGCGCGCCTTATGTCTTGCAGGAAAATCTGAAACTGCCACAATTAGCGAACGATGATCGGCACGGAGACGTCTGTCGTCTCCCACTTGATGTGCATGTCGGTCCGCTTGCCCACGGTGTTCTCAAAGCTGATGCTCATCTTCTCCTGCGAAGAAGGCAGCGTCTTTACGTCCATATCGACACGGACCAGATCGCGATCGGCATGGTACTCGGTGCCCCACTGGCCCGTCTCCATGCTGATAATCAGTTGCCAGGACTTCTCGCCGGGCATGGTGTAGATCGTATAGTTGCCGGCAGCAACCGGCTTTCCGGAGATCGATACATTGCCGCCGCTGACGACGAAGGTCGTCGCTTCATTTGCTCCAGTGCGCCATACCTGTCCATACGGCACCAGGCCGCCCATAACCTTGCGGCCGCGCATCGACGGCGTGTGATAGTCCACCGTGATCTTTACAGGTCCGAGCGTAGCCTCAGCCTTGGCCGGCGGACTCGCCATCGGACCACCCGGTTGACCACCCATCTGCGCCATCAGCGGGCTACAACAAAGTCCCGCTACCAAACTCAGCAACATCGAACGACGATTCATGACAACCTCCGCCACCAATGTATATGGACGGA
>JAEKKE010000461.1 GCA_019510535.1 Acidobacteriota bacterium | reverse complement strand
AGTGGCGCGGCCGGCGGCCTCGATCATCAGGTGCTCACTGAGTCCCTTCGGACAGAGCTTGCCCAGATTCACTGGATGGTCTGGGTTTCCACGTGCAGCAACAGGGCGTCCATTGCGCGTGCCGACCAGCATGCCGCAGCCAACCGAACAGTAGCCGCAGGTCGTCTTCGTCCAGGTGTCCGCGATGCGCGACTCAGAGATGTAGCCGAAGCGTGCATCTTTGCCATAGCGATACTGAGTGCGCGCGGTATCGAAGCCCAGCCAGCGCTGCACCCGCTGCAGAAACGTGAGCGGCTGCATCCTGGCGCGGTCTTCGGCGGCGGCATTGGCGTATTGTGTCACCCGCTTCTTCATGCTGCCGCCCTTCCATGGGACCCACTGCTGAAGGTCAATCCCATGCTGAGCGGAACAACGGAGACAAAGAAGAGATAGCGGTTCAGAAGAACGGCAGCAGAGGCGGCGGCGAGCGAAAGCCAGGGCATCGGCGCCACGAGGAAGAGTACAGCCTGGATGGCGCAGATCCAGGAGAGTGCCACCTTCCACCAAAGCTGTTCACCGCGTAGATGGTTGTAGCTGGCGTGACGCTCAAAGATCGCGGAGCCACGAAGCCGGACGATACGTGTGATCTGGTTCGCGATCCAGAGCATGGCCGCCAGGGCTACAGCCCGGGGATGCGGAGCAACGTGTGGCAGAGCTACCGTCAGACCAACTGCCTGCAGCCGCGTTGCGAGCCAGACGGCAGGCGTCTGCATCACCGCCATCACCGGCCCGGCCATCAGGAAGGCCGAGAGCACGAAGTCGAGCGGCGTGTGCATCATGTTCCATGCCGGACGCGCCTTGACCAGATAGATACGGGCGCTGGCAAGCGTGCCCGCAAGCCCGATCATGGCTGCCACAAGCGCCAGCGGAGTCACTGCGCGCTCCAGCGCAGGCCTCACCAGCGACGCCCATGCAACACCGGTGGATACCGTCAGCGTCACCAGGAAGAGCGAGAAGCACAGAACCTCACGGCTCAGCCACGAACGCTTCCACATCTTCAGAGCGCGCCAGGCATAGGCAGGCCGTCCGAGATGGAAGATAGAGATGTTGATCGCGATGACGGTAACGAACAGAAGCAGCGTCAGGCTCACGGCGCTGAGCTCGCGATCGAGCAACAGGCCGCAAAGCAGACCAAAGGCCGCCTGCATCGCAGAGGTCATTACGACCAGCGAAGGATGCGCATGTTCAAGCGCGATGGAACCGGTATCGACGCGATCAAGCCAGGTGACAGAGCTCTTCTCAGGCAGGGTGATGCGCGTGGTAGAGACTGTCTGGCCGGAAGGAGGCATACCCGGCGAATCGGCGAGGGAGTGGTCCGCCGTCCACTCGTTCTTGTTCACGATCTCGATCTGGATCGCGTTCTCCGGACACGCATTCACACATGCAGGCTCGCGGTTATCGAGCAGCCGCTCGCGGCACATGTCGCACTTGCCAACCACGCCACGCTCTGGATTGAACTGCGGAACGCTGTAAGGGCAGTTCCACACACAGTACTGGCAGCCAATGCAGGCTTCGGCAGAGTGCAGCACGATCCCCGTAATTGGATCTTTGCTGTAAGCATCGACAGGACATCCGCGCAGGCAATCGGCGGTGAGACAGTGGTTGCAACCCATCGAGAGATAGGTGCGCATCACATTGGGATAGATACCGCCTTCCAGCTCACCAACGCGGCGCCACTTGATGTCGGCCGGATTGCCATTCTGCTCATTGCAGGCAATCTCGCAGGAGCGGCAGCCGATGCACTTCGTCATATCGAAGTGGAAGCGGTACTGCTCTCCGGCCTCGAGCGGCCGCGATGGAATCAGCGCATTTATCAGCGAGGGTGCCGCTCCACCCTCAACCAGGGTGAGGCGCACCAGCTCCGCGCTGTCGGTCTCCATCGCTCGTTCTTGAAGCGGCAGTGCCACGTTGCTCCCTCGTTCCTTACCTAGTGCGGCTTAGTAAACGTCCCGGTGATACCGGCCGTCGTCATGCATCTGCGAAACGTACTCGCGGGCGGCATCGTTGCTCATACCGCCGTGCTTCTCAATCAGTGTGTGCAGCGCCGAGTCCACATCTTTGGCCATACGCGAGGCGTCGCCGCAGACATAGACGCGGGCATCTTCCTGCAGCCACTGCCAGAAGGTCGCGCCATGCTCGATCATGCGATCCTGCACGTAGATTTTGTGCGCCTGATCGCGCGAGAACGCAGTATCGAGCCGCGTAAGATGACCGCTCTCCGACATGGAGCACAGCTCTTCGCTGTAGAGATAGTCCGTCTGCGCGCTGCGCTCGCCGAAGAAGAGCCAGTTGCGGCCCTTCTGCCCAAGAGCCTCGCGCTCATGCAGGAACGCGCGGAACGGAGCGATGCCCGTGCCCGGCCCGATCATGATGATCGGAGTATTGCTGTCGGCCGGAAGGCGGAACTTCTTGTTCGGCTGAATGTAGACCGGCACCGTCTCGCCGACGTTGACCCGCTCGGCAAGCATGGTGGAAGCAACACCGCCGCGCTCCCGGTTGTGCGAGCGATAGCGCACCACGCCGATGGTGCAATGAAGCTCCAGACCGTGCTTCGCCGGGCTCGAAGAGATGGAGTAGAGCCGCGGCGCCAGGCGCGGCAGCATCGCCAGCAGCTCTTCCGGCGTCTCGATTGCCCCGGGATACTCGTGCAACAGATCGATCAGGCCGCGGTCATACAGGAA
>JAEKKE010000334.1 GCA_019510535.1 Acidobacteriota bacterium | reverse complement strand
CCGCTGGACTCTGTGCTGAGGCTCGAGAATTTGAGTGCCGCCGGACGCAGGGCCGTGATCACGCCCATCAACTGAGCATCGACACCGCGTGGCGGAGCCACGGCCTCTTCCAACGGGATATCGACAATCACAGAGTTCTTCAGCGCCACCATCCTGCCGTACCGCCGCTCATTCACGACATCGACAGCCGCGACACCATAACGCGTGGCGAGTTGGCGGTCATAGGCAGTCGGTGTGCCACCACGCTGCACATGGCCAAGACTGATGCTGCGCGTCTCATACCCGGTCCGCTCTTCAATCACCTTGGCCAGTGCAACACCAATGCCGCCTAGCTTTCTGGCGGGGGAGGCCCACTCCGTGTTCGCCAGGTGGGCTCCTTCAGCCGCAACGATGATGGCGTACTGCCGTCCTTCCTGCCACTCGTACTGCACCTGTGCGCAGATCTCATCCAGGTCAATCGGTCTCTCAGGAATCACGATCACATGGGCACCACCGGCAAGCCCGGCACAGGCGGCGATCCAGCCCGTATGGCGCCCCATCACCTCGCATATGATGACGCGATTGTGAGCCTCAGCCGTCGTATGCAGCCGGTCAATCGCTTCGGTAGCGACGTTCACCGCGGTGTCGAATCCGAAACACATGTCCGTTCCGCTGAGATCGTTATCGATCGTCTTCGGAACACCGACAACGTTCACACCTACCTCGGTCAGCGCCAGGCTGGCGGCCTGTGTTCCATTACCGCCGATCGCAATCAGGGCTTCAACACCATGACGGGCCATGGTCTGCATGCATTTCACATACCCGCCATGCACCTGCCGGATATCAAGACGCGAAGACCGCAGAATGGTTCCGCCGCGTGAAAGGATCTCGTCGGTTGTCTGAAGATTCAGCGGCATCGAAAGGTCTTCGATCAGTCCACGCCAGCCTTCAGTGAAGCCGACAAACTCGTTCCCATAGTGCAGAACGCCCTTCCTCACCGCCGCCCGGATCACTGCATTCAGACCGGGACAATCACCACCCGCAGTTACGATACCTATACGCATTGCTTTTCCCATCAGCAGAAACCCGTTCTCTGATGCGGCTCAAGGATAGCACCGCACACCTCTCAAAGGGAGGCGTCTCCGCCGAAGTTCCTCCTTTGAATTCAGTTCTCCAGGGGAATACAGAGACACTCCTATACTTGTCTTCATGCGCTCTTTGAACACACTCTCTGAAGCCGCACAGCAAGCCGATGCATTGATCTTCGACTGCGATGGAACGCTGGTCGATACCATCCCGGCCCACCCGCATGCACTCCAGGTTGGGTTTGAACGCATCGGCCTCAACTTCCCCGCCGAATGGTTTCATCAAAACCACTCACTGACAGCAGATGCACTGCTGCAGAAGTTCCAGGATGACGGTCTTGGACAGATTGAGGATCCCAAGGCAGTTCTGGCGAAGCATCAGGTTCTCTTTCGCGAAAGCCTGCACATGCTCGAAGAGGTATCGGTCATCGCGTCGATTGCTCGCGAGTTCAAGGGGAAACTCCCCATGGCCGTCGCCTCGAATGGAAATCGTGTGAACGTAGAGGTCAGCCTCGAAGCTGTAGACCTCCTTCCATATTTCGATGCGATCGTCGCCAGGGAAGATGTCCTTCACGGCAAGCCCGAACCTGACGTCTATCTCGAAGCCGCGCACCGCCTCAACGTCGCTCCCAATCGCTGCCTCGTCTTTGAAGACTCAGAGACCGGCCTGGCAGCCGGCCGCGCCGCCGGCGCCAAAGTCATCGACATCCGCGAGTACTATCAACCCACCTGGCAGCAAGCAGGTTACTAGAGCATTTTCCTGGAGGTATAGGAAAAATGCTCTACTTACGCTTCCAGCGGACGCCTTCTTTTGAGTCTTCGATGATGATGCCCTTCTCCAGAAGCTCGTTGCGGATGGCGTCGGCGCGGGCGAAGTTGCGTTGCTTCTTGGCCAGCGTGCGTTCGGCGACCAGCTTATCCACCTCCTCATCGCTGAGCGACATGGTGGCGAGCAGTTCCGGAGAGGCCTGGTCGAGCTTGCCTTCTTTTTCAGCCCAGGCGAGCGCGGCCT
Source organism: Acidobacteriota bacterium (assembly GCA_019510535.1). Taxonomy (GTDB): domain Bacteria; phylum Acidobacteriota; class Terriglobia; order Terriglobales; family Acidobacteriaceae; genus Terriglobus. The sequence continues at coordinate 10,175 of JAEKKE010000334.1, read as the reverse complement.
TGGTCAGCTCAGCGTCGCGGTCGGTCAGGACGGCGAAGACGCCATCGAAGGAGGCGAGGACCGCTTCGATCTCCGAAACGTTGCCGGCGAGCAGCTTGCCGCTATCCATCGCGGAGTTGGCGGCGCGGATCAGGTCAAAGACCGCGGCACGAGCGACGGCGGTATTCAGATCGTCGGCCATGGCCGCGCTGAAACCTTCAGCGGCCTTCTTCGTAGCGGCAGAGATCTCTTCGTTGACGCCTTCCGCGAAGCTTCCCTTACGCAGGCGATCGACGAAAGTACGAGGCGCGGTAGCCCTTCAGCAACAGATCGCGCAGGGTGAAGAAGTTCCCTTCACTCTTGGACATCTTCTTGCCTTCCACCAGAAGGAAGCGGACGTGCATCCAGTGCTGGGCGAACGGCTTGCCGGTGGCGGCTTCGCTCTGGGCTATTTCATTTTCATGGTGGGGGAACATCAGGTCTTCGCCGCCGGCGTGCAGGTCAAGGGTCTCGCCAAGGTACTTCATCGCCATGGCCGAACACTCAATATGCCAGCCGGGACGGCCGCAGCCGATCGCAGTATTCCACTGCGCTTCGCCCGGTTTTGGAGCCTTCCAGAGAGCGAAGTCGCGGGCAGCGTCCTTCTCGTACTCGTCGACGTCGACGCGGGCTCCATCTTCAATGCCGTCAAAGTCTTTTTTCGAGAGCTTGCCGTAGGCCGGGAAGCGGGCGATGCGGAAGTACCAGCTTCCGTCTTCGGTCTTGTAGGCGATGTCGTCGCCGGCCAGCTTCTCGATCAGTGACACCATCTCCGGAATGTTCTCGGTTGCCTTGGCGACGAACTCCGGCTTCTCGATACCCAGGGCCTCCAGGTCTTCAAAGAAGGCCTGGGTGAACTTGGCGGTGTAGTCCTGGATGGGCATCTGCGCAGCGGCGGCGTTGCGGATGATCTTGTCGTCCACGTCCGTCACGTTCATGACATGTTCCACCTTCATGCCCGATTGGCGGGCGAAGCGGCGCAGCGCGTCGACGTGCAGGAAGGTGCGGAAGTTGCCGATGTGCCCGTAGTCATACACCGTGGGTCCGCAGGCATACATCCGCAGGGTGTTGTCCCGCTGGGGCGTCAGGGGCTCGACAGTGGTGGTCAGAGTATTAAAAAGCTTGATCTCAGGCATTCCGGAGGGCACTTTCCTTGTAGATTCTACCCGTCCGGCCAACAGATGTCTTAACCCAACCGCAACTGCGGGGTCGCGTTCAATTCATCCGAGGCAAAGAGCCCGGCGGCGAACTTCGGCCAGGCAGCGGCGGCGATCATGGCCGCGTTGTCGGTGGCCAGCGCCAGCGAGGGGAAGGCGATCTGGATGCGGCGGGCGGCAGCTTCAGCAGACATCCGCTCTCGCAGCGCCCGGTTGGCCGCCACGCCACCGGAGACGACGATGCTGTGGGCGTCGAACTCCTCAGCCGCGCGCATGGTCTGTTTGACCAGATAGCCGACGACCGCCTTCTGGAATGAGGCGATCAGGTCCAGGGTCTCGCGATCGCAGAGAGCAAGGGCGGCTTCGCGCCGGTTGCCTTCTACCTGCAACAACGCGTGGTGGCGGACAGCTGCGCGCTCACGCATGCCGTGCAGTTCGGTATAGCGCAGCACGGCGGTCTTGATGCCGCTGAAGGAGAAGTCGAACTCGCCGCCGCGGGAGGCTCCGTCGCGGTGCAGCTTGGGCTTGATGCCGCCGAGCTTGAACTCCACGGCGTTGGGATCACCGTGGCCGGCGAGGAAGTCCATCAGTGGACCTCCGGGATAGCCCAGACCGAGCAGCTTGGCGCTCTTGTCGTAGGCCTCACCGGCGGCGTCATCGATGGTGCGGCCGACATTGCGGTAGCTCCACAGGCTATCGCGCTCTTCGGCGAGGTAGAGATGAGTGTGTCCGCCGGAGACGACCAGGGCAAGGACGGGAGTGCCTGGGGTAAGCGAAAGGGTCTCTTTTGCTTCCATCAGCACGGCGTGGATGTGGCCCTCCAGGTGGTTCACCGCGATCAGCGGTTTGCCGAGACCGTAGGCCAGCGCTTTGGCATAGGTGATGCCGACCAGGAGGGCTCCGGCGAGTCCGGGACCTTCGGTGACGGCGACAGCATCCAAATCGGCGAGTGTGATGCCGGCTTCGGCGACTGCGGTGCGGACCACCGGGACGATGTTGGTGAGGTGCTCGCGTGAGGCAAGCTCCGGCACGACGCCGCCGTAAAGGGCGTGGGTGGCGATCTGTGAGGCGACGACATTGGAGAGCACTTCGCGGCCACTGCGCACGACGGCGGCTGCCGTCTCGTCGCAGGAGCTCTCAATGCCAAGAATCAGACCCGAAGCCATCTCTTTATTGTAGATAGCTCGTCGACTGAGAGTTCTATCTCTCGTCGTGCTTAAGGGGACGGCTTCAGGTGTTCCGTTCTCATGAGATCCTTTACAACTTGTCTCCAGACATCCTTTACAGGTTTCGCCTTCGGTGGGAGACACGCAGACCTCGTTCCACCATCTACCATCGAAGACGATGCAGGATCCGAAGCTTCAGGCCGCTCTTCAGATTGCCCAGGCTCTTCATGCCGCAGGGCACCAGGCGTACTTTGCCGGAGGGTGCGTCCGCGATCTGCTGCTGGGGCTCACGCCGAAAGACTATGACGTGGCCACCTCGGCGACGCCGCAGCAGGTGCAGGCCATCTTTCAGAAGACCGCAGCGGTTGGCGCCCACTTCGGCGTGATCCTGGTGCTGCAGCCGGGACCGGAGTATCCCGGGCCGGAGGCGGCAGACATTGCCACCGAGGTGGCCACCTTCCGCAACGACGGCTCGTACTCCGATGGACGCCGGCCCGACCAGGTGACCTTCTCGACGTCGCCGCAGGAGGATGTCCGGCGACGCGACTTCACCATCAACGGCATGCTGCTTGATTCAGTCAGATTCGCAGATGGAGCTACGGCCGAAGAGGTGACGCTCGACTTTGTCGGCGGCCGCGAGGATCTGCGCGCGCAGGTGGTGCGTGCTATCGGCGACGCCCGGCTGCGCTTTACGGAAGATAAGTTACGCATGCTGCGGGCAGTGCGTTTCGCTGCACGGCTGGGTTACAGCATCGAGCCGTCGACACATGCGGCCATTCGTGAGCTGGCGTCGCAGATTCACCAGGTCTCTCCGGAGCGGGTGCGCGACGAGCTGACGCGCATGCTGACAGAAGGCAACGCTCATGTGGCGTTGAAGCTGTTGGATGAGACCGGTCTGCTTGCCGAGGTATTGCCGGAGGCGAAGAAGCTGCAGGGCGTGGAGCAACCGCCCCAATATCACCCCGAGGGCGATGTGTGGGTTCACACGCTGCTCCTGCTCAAGAAGCTTCCACCCATGCCGCCGGCAACACTGGCATGGGGAGCGTTGCTGCACGATATCGGTAAGCCCGCGACCTTTCGCCGCGCGCCCGATCGCATTCGCTTCGATGGTCATGTGGAGGTGGGCGAACGGATCGCCGTAGAGATCCTAAATCGCCTTCGCTTTTCTAATGAAGACAAAGAACAGATTCTGGCGCTGATTCATAACCACATGCGCTTTGCGGATATCATGCATATGAAACAGTCCACGCTGAAGCGCTTCCTGCGTATGCCTCGTTTTGAGGAGCATCTGGAACTTCACTATCTGGACGCGTCTTCGGCGAGCGGAAATCTGGAGCTCTACGAGTTTGCGAAGAAGCACTTCGAAGAGACTCCGGAAGATGCGATCAAGCCGGAGCTGCTGGTGAACGGCAGAACACTGATCGAGGCTGGCTACAAACCCGGGCCGAAATTTACGGAGATGTTGCGAGCCGCGGAAGATGCACAGCTCGAAGGGCAGATCCACTCCACGGAAGAAGGTCTGGCATTGGTCGCGACAGAGTTTGGTCCGCCGTCGATCTAATTTCCTCCGCAACCGCGCGCAGTGTTCAGGTGTCTTTCCCGGTGTAGCCTTCCATCACATCATGCGTCTCCTTCTGCTTGTCCCCGCCTTTGCTGTCACGCTTCATGCTGCTGTGCTTGGTCACATGCAGCCTGCCGAACCTCTGACGGAGGCGCGTATCCATACGCTTCCCGCCGCCGAGCAGCCGGCGTGGCTGGGCTATCTCACCCGTTCGCAGAAACAGCGTCTGGCAGATAAGGCTGCTCTGGCTGCGGAGTTGAAGGCAGAGGGACGGACGGAGTCGATTCACTCCAAGGCCGGCCATGGCGCGAACTCCATGCCGTTGAATCGTGAGGTAGTTTTTTACGCCTCGGCCGAGGCGCACACCACCGCCGAAAACATCGTCAGCTTCCAGACTCCCGCCGGCGGATGGAGCAAGAACATCGAGATCGATAAACACCACCGCCAGCCCGGCGAAGACTACGCGCCGGACAACACCTCGCAGCATCTTGCTCCCGACGATGCGGACAGGCCGATGGAGCCGACATGGAACTATGTCGGCACGCTGGACAACGATGCCACCACCACTGAGATCCGTTTTCTCGCCCAGGTCGCGCCACATGCATCGACAGCCGATCATACGCGCTACCAGCAGGCCATCGAACGCGGTATCCGCTACATCCTGAGTGCGCAGTATCCCAATGGCGGTTGGCCGCAGGTCTGGCCGCTGGAGGGTGGATATCACGATGCCATCACCTTCAACGACAACGCGATGATCAACGCTATCGAGACGTTGAATCTCGCCGTGACCGACCAGAACTACAGCTTTCTTCCCATTGCACTCAGGGAGCAGGCAGCGCAGGCGATCGCTCACGGATTGGAGTGCATTCTGAAGTCCCAGGTGACCATCGGTGGCGGGTTGACCATCTGGCCGCAGCAGGTCGATGCGCTGACCCTGGCACCCGCGGGTGCACGCAACTACGAGATGATCTCGCTTTCGAGCTCCGAGTCAGCGGCGCTGACGAACTACCTGATGACCCTGCCGTCACCCTCGCCCGCAGTGGTACGGTCTGTCTATGCTGCCGCTGCCTGGTTTCAGCAGCACGCGATCTCCGGCTACATCTATACCGGCGGCAAGGAGACTTCCGGTGGCCGGCGTCTCTTCGAAAAGCCGGGAGCGCCGCTATTGTGGTCGCGCTACTATTCTCTCGATTGGGGAAAGCCGATCTTCGGCGATCGTGACCGCACTATTCACGATGAGTTGTCCGAGATTTCCGAGGAACGACGGAACGGATATGGCTGGTACAACACCTCTGCCAACCAGACGCTGGTAGCCTTTGCATCATGGAAGCAAAAACACCCAATGCCGCGGACAAACCATTAGGCGATCAGCAACATCCACCATCTGCTGTGGAGACTGATGTTCTAATCCTGGGTGCCGGAATCGCTGGACTTACCGCAGCCCGCACCTTGGCGGAGGCCGGCGTACAGGTCACGTTGCTGGAAGCTGCGTCCCGTGTCGGCGGCCGTATGCTGACCGTTCGCGAAGGTGATGAGATCGTGGAGCTGGGGGCGGAGTTCATCCACGGTAAGGCGCCCGAGCTTTGGCAGCTGATCGAAGAGGCTGGCCTGGCGACCTACGAGATTGACGGTGACAACTACACCTTCGAGGACAAACATCTTCGCAAGAGTGATGAGCCGGGCGAAGGGTTCGCTTTCCTGGAGAAGTGTGAAGGGTGGCAGCAGCCCGATATTTCCTTTGCCGCATTGCTCGAACAGCATCCTGAGCTTAGCCGGGAAGCACGCGGACATCTCGTCAATTTTGTGGAGGGTTTCAATGCCGCCGATCACCAGAAGATCTCGGTGGCATCGCTGGGGATCCAGCAGAAAGCAGAAGAAGAGATCGAAGGCGATCGCGCCTTCCGGGTTCGCGCTGGATACGACCTGTTGCCGCAACATCAACTCGCCCGTGCCCGGTCCGCGGGAGCCCATCTCTTCCTCAATACCCTGGTCGAGAATGTAGATTGGAGTAGCCACCAGGTTCGCGTGCAAGCACAGCAGGATGGCCGGCCTGTGCAGTTCGTCGCCCGGCGTGTCATCGTGGCGGTTCCATTAGGAGTGCTGCAGACGGGACGCATCGTTTTCTCGCCACAGCCCCCAGCATTGCGATACGCACAAGGTCTTTGCATGGGGCAGGCGCGTCGCTTCACCCTTATCTTTCGAGATCGTTTCTGGGCGAGCGATGCTGAGTTGGAAAAACTGAGCTTTCTTTTTGCTTTTGAAGCCATACCGCCGGTATGGTGGACACCGCATCCGGCATCGATGCGTACTCTGACCGGCTGGATCGGTGGCCCTCGCGCCGAGCATCTGGCCGGATTGACTGCGGCCAACATTGCTGAACTTGCCTGTGTGGAGCTCGCCACGATCTTCTCTCGGCCGGTTGAAGAGATTCGCTCGCAACTGCTGCAGTGCCTGACCCATAACTGGCAGGAGGATTCGTGCGCGTTAGGAGCGTACAGCTATGTCGCTGTGGGCGGGGTTGAATCTTCCAGGCGGATGAGTGAACCGGCGCTGGGCACGCTCTTCTTCGCGGGTGAGCATACAGACACCACCGGTCATTGGGGGACGGTTCACGCCGCAATCCGTAGCGGTCTGCGTGCGGCACAGCAGGTACTTCAGGATCGTCGCGACGTTATCTAAGCCACCTGTTGCTGGGCGTCATTGCGATGGAGGCACTCCGGCAATAGGCGGTTGACGCGCTCCTGAAGTGCCATGGCATCGAATGGGGCGCGCACTTTCATGTCGTTGTCGAAGTAGACGTAGACATCCCGCTGCGGCAGCTTCGGCGCACGGTCCGTGCAGGCGAAGCTGCCGTTGTCGGATTCCTGTGCCGTAGCCCAGCGCACGACCCGGTCGGCCCATTGCGCGATGGCTTTCTCTTCATAGCCGCTGGCGTACAACTGCTCAGACCCGTGCAGACGGCAATAGACGAAGTCACTCGTGACGTCCATCAGCAGCGGCCACTCTACCGTATCGGCGACGACCAAGCCGATGTTGTGCCTGCGGAGCAGATCGACGAACTCAGGGACGGCGAAGCTTTCGTGACGAATCTCAACGCAATGACGAAGAGGCATCCTCGCCGTTCCTCGTGGAGCTTCGGTGATGGCCCGGCCCTGCAGCCGAGGCCCATGGAAGCAGGCCAGTTTTGCCGCCTGACCCAGGGTGCGCGGCAGAATCCGGAAGAAGCTGTCGAAGCGCTTTGGGTCAAATGGGAGTTGTGGCGGAAATTGCCAGAGAATGGGCCCTATTTTGCGGCCGAGTGCCAGCAGTCCCTGCGCAAAGAAGTTCGCCAGTGCATCTTCAACGTCGCGCAGCTTCTTCATGTGGGTGATGAAGCGTGACCCTTTGATCGAGAAGATGAAGTCGTCTGGAGTCTCGGAGGCCCACTGCAGAAAGTTCTTTGGGCGCTGCAGCGAGTAATGGGTGCCGTTGATCTCGATGGAACGGAAGCGATTGGCGGCGAACTCCAACTCGCGCCGCTGCTGCAGTTTCGGTGGATAGAAAACGCCGCGCCATCCGGCATACCTCCAACCGGAGATGCCGATTCGTATCTCACCTGCCATCTCAACCCTCCCGCAGGCTAGATCATTTTCCCTGTAGGTGTAGAGTAGGCCTCCCGCATCTATGGGCGTTTTCCTCAATGAAAACGCCGCTGCACGCCTCTTCCGGGCTACCCAGCACCAGGGAAAATGATCTAGATGCGGAATTGAGGCAAGTGGCTGCCCGTCACATCGAGGTGAGGGCCACCAAGCTACCACCGATATCATCCTAAGGAGAATGCCAGACAAGCGCTTGCTCAATACCGAAACCGTTCTGCCCCTCGACACCACGATCCAACTGGACGGCGCCCAGGTTCCCGCTGCCACGGGGGAACTGCTGGTGGAGCGCATCAACCATGCGCTCCCAGATCGCAGGCTGGCGCAGGTCTGCTATCACCATTCCATGGGCCCGATCGAGACCTGTGACACCTGCATGGTCGAGGTCAATGGAAGAATGGTGCGCGCCTGTTCAACGCCTGTTACCCCGGACATGGAGGTTGCCACCCGTTCTCAGCGGGCCGATGCGGCCCAGCGCGATGCCTTCGATCGCATCCTGCACAATCACGATCTCTACTGCACGGTCTGCGACAACTCCAATCACAACTGCACGGTGCACAACACGGTGATGAATCTGGATGTGAAGCATCAGGAGCGGCCGTTTACACCCAAGCCTTACCCGCAGGATCACTCCAATCCCTTCTATCGCTATGACCCGTCGCAATGCATTCTCTGCGGGCGCTGCGTTGAAGCGTGCCAGAACGTGCAGGTGAACGAGACACTGACTATCAACTGGGAGTCGGAGCATCCACGGGTTCTGTGGGACGGGGGAACGCAGATCGCGGGTTCCTCCTGCGTATCCTGCGGACATTGCGTGACGGTGTGTCCGTGCAATGCATTGATGGAGAAGTCCATGCTGGGGCGCGCGGGCTATCTGACGGCGCTGCCGCAGCCAGTACTCAATGGCATGATTGCTGCGGTGAAGGCGGTGGAACCGGCTACGGGATTCCCGCCGATTATGGCGATCTCGAATGGCGAAGCCGCCACGCGCGATCTGCGGAACAAGCGCACCAAGACCGTCTGTACCTACTGCGGTGTCGGCTGCAGCTTCGATGTCTGGACACAGGGACGTCACATCCTGAAGATCGAGCCGGCAGATGGCCCGGCGAACGGCATCTCGACGTGTGTGAAGGGCAAGTTTGGCTGGGACTTCGTGAACTCGAAAGAACGTATTCGCCATCCCATGATCCGCGACGAGAGGACCAACGAGTTCCGCAAGACCACATGGAAAGAGGCGCTGGACCTGATCGAGCGGAGATTCAAGCAGATCAAACAGAACCACGGGCCAGATGCCTTTGCCTTTATTGCGTCGTCGAAGTGCACCAATGAAGAGAGTTACCTGATGCAGAAGCTGGCGCGGCAGGTGATCGGCACGAACAACATCGACAACTGCTCACGCTACTGTCAGACACCCGCAACCATGGGCCTGAGCCGTACTGTGGGTTACGGCGGAGACTCCGGATCGATCGCCGATATCGAGCAGGCTGAGCTTGTAATCATCGTCGGTTCGAATACCTGCGAGTCGCATCCGGTATTGGCCACACGCATTAAGCGAAGCCAGAAGCATCGCGGACAGAAGGTGATTGTCGCCGATCTTCGCCGGCACGAGATGGCGGAGCGCGCCGATCTCTTCCTGCATCCGCAGCCTTCGACCGATCCAATCTGGATCAACGCTGTCGCGAACTACCTCCTGCAGCAGGGATGGCATAAGCAGGAGTTCATCGATCGCTGGGTCGACAACTTCGATGCGCAGCGCGAGTCTCTGGCGCAGTACACACTGGAGTTTGCCGAACAGCGCACGGGGATTTCACGAGACGCGCTGATTCAGGTTGCTAACTGGATTGCGCAGTCGAAAACGGTCTGCATCCTGTGGGCGATGGGCGTGACGCAACACTGTGGCGGCTCCGACACTTCAACCGCTATCTCCAATCTGCTGTTGCTGACCGGCAACTATATGCGTCCGGCGACAGGGGCGTATCCGTTGCGTGGACACAACAATGTGCAGGGAGCATCCGACTTTGGGTCCATGCCTAATGTCTACTCCGGTTATCAGAAGGTGGCCGACGAGCAGGTGCGTGCCAAGTTTGAAGCAGCCTGGCAGTGCACGCTGCCGGTGAAGGACGGCCTGGATAACCATGAGATGATTCGTGCCATTCACGATGGCACTTTGAAGTGCCTTTACCTCAAGGGCGAAGACACCATCACCTCCGATGCCAATGCCAACGATGTTAAGGTTGCGCTCGAGCAGGTTGATTTTCTGGTCGTCCAGGATATCTCCCTTTCGGAGACAGCGAAGTTCGCCCACGTGGTGCTGCCGGCATCTCCTTCGCTGGAGAAGGAAGGCACCTTCACCAATACGGAACGCCGGATCCAGCGTCTGTACCGCGCGATAAAGCCGCTCGGGTTTTCGAAGCCCGATTGGGAGATCATCCAGCTCATCGCAAATCGCATGGGTGGAAAGTGGAAGTACAAGCATCCGTCGGAAGTGATGGATGAAGTCGCCGCGTTGACGCCGCTCTTTGCTGGCGTCAGCTACGAGCGGCTTGAGGGATACAAGTCGTTGCAGTGGCCGGTGGCAAAAGACGGCGCTGATTCGCCGTATCTCTTCAAGGACGGCTTCCCCTTCCCCGACGGCAAG